>CAYJKD010000155.1:0-6577 GCA_964370595.1 uncultured Lachnospiraceae bacterium | reverse complement strand
TATTTGATAGTCATATGCGGATATGGCGGAATTGGCAGACGCGCTGGGTTTAGGTTCCAGTGGGAGACCGTGCAGGTTCAAGTCCTGTTATCCGCACTTGCAAAAAAGTATCGATTCATTAATGGAATCGATACTTTTTTTGTACAATAAAAGATAGTTAGTAAAGTGAATCCTTGAATTATTATTGAGTTATAGTTTGTTATTTGGTATAATAACTGTATGTTTCGGTTGGGGGAAAGTTATGATAAAAAGATTTCAACAATGGTTTATTAATGTATCAATTGAAAAGAAATTTGTACCACTGCAAACGTTTATCATCGTGCTAGTTGCTCTGATTGGTATTTTATCAACCACTTCGGTTATGGTAGTTAATCGATGGGGAGAGCAGATTATTGATGAAAATGTAAATAATAGAGAACAACTAAATAATATTATTAGAAATATGTACGTATGTCGTGTCTTGGGAAGGGATATTTTATTGCAAGAGGATCCAGAGACATTAGAGATACTTTATTCAGATTATATACAATCTTTCGAAGAATTGGATTACAAAATGGATGTGTTTGCAAAAAGAATGCAAGGAGAAAAACTAGAAGAATTCAATCAGATTATTGGTAAAAAAAATGAGTATAAAGATAGTATGATTTTATCAGCAGATATTAAAATTCAAGGTGGTGCCGATGTCGATGCATTGCATGCCCTAACTGTAGTAACGCCAATTGCAAATGAATTTTTTGGTAGTATTGATCTTTTTCTGGCAGATGAACAAGCAATAATGGATGAAACACTTGCTCGTAACGATGCAATGGTTCGAACAGTAATGGTACTAGGAATTGTAGTGAATGTTGTCGCAATCATAGCCTTGGTATTTTTTGTAAAGTTTTTTGCAAAAGCAACTAGTTCTAGTTTGATTGCACTTGAAAAATCAGTTTCTAAAATCGCGAAAACAGGTAATATGAAAATTGAAATTCCAGTAAGTTTATACACAAATGATGAAGTTGGTAGGATTGCAGTAGTTGTAGATAAGTTAAAGATGATGTTGCTTGAGTATTCATTTCGTGACTCACTAACCGGTGGGTATAATGCGAAAGCGTATCATGAAGAACTTGTAGATATTTTTGCATCTGAAGCAGGGAAGGTTAAGCGATTTTGGTGTGTGATTGCAGATATGAATAATCTAAAGCAGATCAATGATAATCTAGGACACGTGGAAGGTGATAGTGCAATTAGAAAATCGTATATTATTTTAAATGCAGAGCTTGAACGATTTGGAAAAATCTTTCGTATTGGTGGAGATGAGTTTGCAGCAATTTTGTATGGGTGTGATGAAGAAGCATTGAAAGAAGCAATCGAGCTAGTAAATGAAAAAATCGCAGCAGTTAGTACACATTCAACATTAAAATTTTCACTTGCAATTGGGTATGGAGAGTTCTGCGGATATACAAGACAAGATTATGAACAATTATTTGAAACAGTGGATAAAAAAATGTATTTGAACAAGCATGAAATTAAACATGGAAGACCAGAATCACGAATGGTAGATTGTTTGTGATTTGATTAGAGAAAATAAAATGGCAAGATAGAAGGACTGACTACTTGAGTTAAAAGGAGAAACATATGTTATTTAGTTCTATGATATTTCTTTGGTGTTTTTTGCCAATACTATTAATTCTTTATAAAGTCGTAGAACAACGCTATAAGAACTGGTTATTGTTGATAGCGAGTATTATCTTCTATGGGTTTGGAGGACCAGAATATCTGGTATTGGTGGGAATCAGCATTGTGATCAACTATGTGTCAGGACTTTTGATTTATGGCTATAGTAAATATAAAAAAGTTGTATTGCTATTTTGCGTTTTCCTAAATATTGGAATATTGGGATATTTTAAATATTATAATTTTGTTGGTGGAATCATTAACCAACTTACGTTTTCAGAATTACTGCCTATTAAAGATATTGTATTGCCCATTGGAATTTCTTTTTATACATTTCAAGCGCTTTCCTATGTGATTGACTTATATCGAGGCGAGATAAAGGTACAAAAAAAGATAGAAAATCTTGCATTGTATATTTTGTTTTTTCCACAATTAATTGCGGGTCCTATTGTAAGATATGCAGATGTAGAAGCACAAATGGAAAACAGAAGTGTTGATTCACTTCAAGTTGCGTATGGAATAAAACGATTTATTTATGGTCTTAGCAAAAAAGTAATTTTCTCCAATACATTTGCAGCTGCGGTCGATGGGATGGTTAACCAAGGATTTTTGTCTATGGGAATCCTAGCATCCACGCTTTGGATTCTTATGTATGCATTGCAGATTTATTTTGATTTTTCGGGATATTCAGATATGGCTATTGGATTAGGAAGAATATTTGGTTTCCGTTTCTTGGAAAATTTTAATTATCCCTATATTGCTAATTCAATTCAAGATTTTTGGCACAGATGGCATATTTCCTTATCCACATGGTTTCGTGAATATGTTTATATCCCTCTAGGGGGAAATCGGAAAGGGGCAATTCGTACCTATATTAATTTGTTTATCGTGTTTTTTACTACTGGATTGTGGCATGGTGCAAGCTTTGCATTTGTGTTTTGGGGATTATGGCACGGTGTGTTTTCTGTATTAGAGCGATTGTTTTTAGGGAAAATCCTTAAGAAAAACCCTATAAAAATAATGAATCATCTTTATGTTATGACAGTAGTACTGATTGGGTGGGTGTTTTTTCGTTTAGCAAGTTTTACCCAAAGTCTACGTTTTTTGAAAAATATGTTTACTTTTTCTCAACATGATGGTTTGCTGATTCAAGAATATTTGGATTTGAAAACATGGTTTCTCTTAATCTTAGGAATTTTAGGTTGTGGTTTGATTCAAACAGCGATTCCAAAAATAAAGCAGATACTATATGATGAAACGCGTATCTATGCACTGGAATATATATATTTGTTTTTTTTGATGTTTATCAATATTATGTTGTTGGTATCAAATACTTATAACCCATTTATTTACTTTCGATTTTAGAGGAATGAATCATGAATAAAAAAGCAAACATAGTAATTGGAGTGTTTATGTCTATGCTTGTTCTCCCTGCGATTACCTATCCGTTTGTCAAACAATATTTGGATACAAATAATTATGAGAATCGAGTTTTAGCCGAACGACCGAATTTAGACTATACAAACATATTAGACTTTCCAAGTTTATATGAAGGTTATTTCAATGACCACATTCCATATAAAAATGAATTAGTAGGTTTGAATCACTATACATCTTGGAAATTCTTTCAAACAATTGATCACCATCAAGTAATACTAGGAAAAGACGGTTGGTTTTTCTACGTTCCAGGTGTAGAGGCCTATGAAGACATAACTCTATATACAGAAGAAGAATTACAACAAATCTTACATAACCTTAAAACGCTTCAAGGGCAAGCAGAAGAAGTTGGAGCCGAATTTGTTCTAATGATAACACCAGATAAACCTGTGATTTATGAGAAATATTTACCTGACTATTACAAAAAGGGAGAATCCGATAATAAATACCAACAGGTAATGGAGTTTTTAAAAGATGAAGGTACAATTACACTTGTAGATCCATCAGAAGCCCTTTTGGGGCTACAAGGGAGCGAGCCGATTTACTATAAGTATGATTCCCATTGGAATGTGTTGGGTGGATACTACGGTGCAATGGAACTGCTAAAAAGTTTGGGGATGAATGGAGACCATGATATTGTGTATCGTCCCTTTGAAAATAATGAAAATATGGATCTTGGATATATGGTAATGTTGATGAAGTATCTTGAAGGAAATACAGATTACGAAATTACAGAATATTTAGAAGATGTTTCTTGGAGTGAAGTTAAGACGATATATTCTGGAGAGGAATATAAAAAATATATTTGATTGGGGATTCATATCGTCAAGCAATGATTCCATTTTTATTGAAGCAATTTCAAACTTCTACATTTGTGCATCGCAATGAATTTCAAGTGGCAGATTTAGAAGAACAAAAACCAGATATTGTTGTTTATCAGGTCGTTGCAAGAGATATTGGAATTTTACATGCTATGGAAAGTAGGTAATCATATGAAAATTGGAATGATCGGTCATAAAAGATTTCCTGAAAAGGAAGGTGGAGTAGATGTTGTTGTGGGAGAACTATCGATTCGCATGGCAAAGAAAAAACAAAAGGTTAGTGTGTATAATCAACTTACTTCCTGGTTTCGGTGGGAGAGCCGTTGGTTGAAGCGTTACTGTGGAGTACAGATTTATTACGTACCTATGTTAAGAGGGTGTAAATTTAAATCAGTAGTATATGCATTTTCTGCAACGATAAGAGCAATCGGACAACGCTATGATATAATACATTTTCATGGAGAAGGACCGTGTATGATGATTCCCATTGCGAAATTATTTGGGATTTCTACAGTTGCAACCATTCATGGATTGGATTGGAAACGAGGAAGTCACGGGAAGTGTTCTTCGACATATTTGCATATTGCAGAAAAAATTTTAGCTAAATTTGCAGATGAGATAATTGTACTATCTAGAGGGAATCAACGTTATTTTAGTGATGTCTATAATCGAAAGACAAGGTATGTTACGAATGGTGTGACAGTAAGAGAACCGAGAGATCCAAAAGAAATTACAGAGAGATATGGTATTGGAAAAGAAGGATACTTGCTTTATGTATCGCCGATTACGAGGGAGAAAGGGCTTCATTACTTAATAGAAGCTTATAAGAAGTCGAATGTGGAAATTCCTTTGGTAATAGCAGGGAAACTTAAATCGAGAGATTCCTATGTAAGTGAAGTAGTTGAAATGGCAAAAGGTAATGACCAAATTTTGTTTACAGGGTTTGTGGAAGGAACGCTTTTAGATGAATTATATACCAATGCAAAAGGATATATCCTTCCAAGTGAAATTGAAGGTATGCCTATGAGCTTGCTAGAAGCATTGAGCTTTGGAATCCCATGTCTTGCTAGTGATATTGGAGAAAATGTTGAAACAGCAGGGAAGTTTTCTAGGTACTTCGAAAATGGAAATGTGGAAGATTTAAAAAAGCAGATAGAAGCTCTTCTTATAGAGGAACCTATAGCAACACCGAAAGAACAACTTGCATTTGTTAGGACTCATTATAATTGGGATAAGGCAACAAACCAAACACTAAATTTGTATAGAAGAATTTTGAGGAAAAAAAATCAGATTACTAGAATCTATTTAATTCGACATGGAACAACTGATGATAATGTGAAAGGTGTTTTTCAAGGACGAAAGAATGTGGAATTAGGAGCGATGGGAAAATCGCAAGTAGAATATTTGTGTCGTTGGTCAAAAAAAGTTGCATTGGATGCAGTTTATACAAGTCCATTGAGGCGAGCAGAGGAAACAGCAGAAGCTTTGTGTAAGCATCGCATGCATTTGGCTCCGATTTGGGAGGATGGATTGATTGAGATTGATGTAGGGGATTTGGAAGGGAAAACGAGAGCTGAAAATTTAATATCCTATCCAGAGCAAATGAGGCAGATAAAAGAAGAGCCATCAAAATTCATTGCACCACAGGGCGAGAGCTCAAAGGAAGTTTATGATCGGATGGTTGCAACTATAGATAAGATTGTGAAAGAAAATGAAGGAGATACAGTAGCGGTAGTATCCCATGGGTTTGCAATTCAACTTTATTTGGGGTATGTAAAAGGAATTCCTTTTGAAGAAATACAGCGAGAAATTGTTGGAAATGCTTCGATTACTTGTATTGAGTTTCAGGGAGGAAAGGTTCGAGCTGTTTATGTTGGGGAAGAGCGACATTTACCAGAATCCCTTCGTTTTAATGTTTCAAGTAAATTTATGGCTTAAAGGAAAGGCTGGATAGAAAAATTCTATTCAGCTTTTTGTGTAAAAAAATCAAAAAACATCCCAAATGGTATGGAAAGCAAAATCATTACAACATAAGTAAGATTCTATTAATTCGTCATGTAAAAATGTTAATTATCTGTGTATTTTATTTAAAAGGCTATTCAAAATAATTATTTTCATGTATAATGCATAGGAATAAACCTAGGAGGTAAGTGATGAAAGTAAAGAATATAATTATGATGTTTGGGTGTATGTTGTTGTTGGTAGGATGCACACAGAGCAATATTGTGAATCCAACACCAGAAGAAGGTGGGGCAGAACCAGATTTTAATAAGTACAACAATATTGAAATCAATGAAGAGCAGCTGAATGAAGATGTTAATAGCATCTATGTTGGTAGCGATTATCCAGTGGCATCCAAAATAGAAGTGGCAATTGATGAAGAGGCCGAGTTGGTAGATATAGTTGTTGTAGTGAAAGATGGGACGACAAAAGAAGATGCAGCAACTTATGCAATGGTTGCAATTAAAGGTATTAATGATGAGGCAGCAGTTCAAGATTTTACAATAGGTGTTGCAGATGATAGTTCATTTGGTGGTGTGTTCCAATATAAAGATATTGTACTTGATATCTATGAGGAAACAGAGCATGCTAATGATGGAACGTCGATGTATGAAATTGAGATTCCAAAAGATACATATTTAGAAATTATAATCCCTTAAATA
>CAYJKD010000154.1:5216-6579 GCA_964370595.1 uncultured Lachnospiraceae bacterium | reverse complement strand
ATTCTCCTTGTGAAGAAGGTGAAAATTCAGAGGGTATAGAAGAAATTTTACACCAAGTTGAAATGTCAGAGGAAGACCGTGATTTTTTAACAAACCGCGTTTCAGACATTAGTGAAAAAATTGCTGACATCGATATAAAAATCAACGAAGTAGCAGAAGGTTGGAAGACGAAACGAATGGGAAAAGTAGAGCTAATCATTCTGAGACAAGCGATTTATGAAATGAAGCATGATGATGAAATCCCAGAGAAGGTGGCGATTAATGAGGCAGTAGTTTTAGCAAAACGCTTTGGGGGTAAAGATGCTCCAGCCTTTGTTAATGGAATTTTAGCGAAATTTGTAATGGAATAAGCATATGGCTAGCATATACTCCATCAGTCAAGTGAATTCTTATATTAAAAATTTGTTTTCACAAGATTTTTTGTTGCGAAAAATTGCAGTACGAGGTGAAGTTTCGAATTGTAAATATCATCCTTCAGGACATATTTATTTTACCTTGAAGGATGTAGGTGGAACACTTTCTGCAGTAATGTTTGCTGGGAAAAGACGAGGATTGAATTTTTCCTTACAAGAAGGACAGTCCGTAGTAGTAAAAGGTACGGTAGATATTTATGAAAGAGATGGAAAATATCAACTCTATGCCAGTGAAATTGAATTAGACGGAGTTGGAGAACTTTTTCAAAAATTTGAAAATTTAAAAAGACAATTAGATGAAATGGGAATGTTTGCACAAGAATATAAACAAGAAATTCCTAAGTATTCTACAAAGATAGGGGTTATAACGGCATCTTCTGGTGCAGCCCTTCAAGATATTATTCAGATAACAAAAAGAAGAAATCCATTTGTACAGTTGTACTTGGTTCCAGTTCAAGTGCAAGGGATGGGGGCAGGAATTAGCATTGCAAAAGGGATTGAATATTTGGATGATTTTGGTGTGGATGTTATGATTGTCGGTAGAGGCGGTGGATCCATTGAGGATTTGTGGGGATTTAATGAAGAGGTGGTAGCTAGAGCGATTTTTGACTGCAAAACTCCAATCATTTCTGCTGTTGGCCACGAGACGGATTTTACCATTGCTGATTTTGTGGCAGATATGAGAGCACCAACACCTTCTGCGGCAGCAGAGCTTGCTGTGTTTAACTATACATCATATGAAGACCAGATGGAATTCTACTTGGAAAAATTGAGTTCGGAAATAAAAGGAAAAATTGAAGAAACAAAAAATAAGGTTAAGCAGTTAGGATTAACAGTAGGGTATTTTCAACCCCAAAACCAAATCAATGAAAAAAGACAGAGGATTTCGGAACTTGAATTGATGATGCAAGGAATTGTTGAACGAAATCTAATGACTCAAAAACATAAAT
>CAYJKD010000154.1:0-5206 GCA_964370595.1 uncultured Lachnospiraceae bacterium | reverse complement strand
TTTGGCTATGTCACTTCAGAAAAAGATGTGAAAATTCAATCTGTGAAAGATATTGAACTTCAACAATCTCTTAAAATTCGATTGAGCGATGGAACAATTCGCGCAACAGTAAATGAAATTGAAATTGGCCCATAGGGTCTTTTTCTGTATTTAGAAAGAAGGCTTAAGTTGAAAAAAAATAGTACAATTGCAGAAAATATTGTTGAAATAGAAGAAGTGGTGGCGAAATTAGAATCGGGTGAGCATTCCTTAGAAGAATCCTTTCAATTATATGAAGAAGGATTGAAGTTAGTGAAATCATGTACCAGTAAAATAGATAAAGTAGAGAAAAAAATCATTACACTTCAAGAAGGGAGCGAAATGTAAATGAATCAAGAATTTGTTACTAGAAAAAATGAAATAGAGCATATAATAGAGCAGTATCTTCCCAAAGAAGAAGGATTTCAAAAAACAATATTACAAGCGATGAACGATGCTATGAGAGCTGGAGGAAAACGAATCAGACCGATGCTCATGCTAGAAACTTATCGACTATTTGGTGGAAGAGATGCGGTAGTTGAGCCATTTATGGTAGCAATTGAGATGATACATACATCATCGCTGGTTCATGACGATTTACCTTGTATGGATAATGATGAACTTCGTAGAGGGAAACCGACTACTTGGGTTACTTATGGGTATGATATGGCAGTGTTAGCTGGAGATGCGCTTTTAATTTATGCCATCGAAACAGCAACAAAGGCATTTGCATTATCAACAAACCCTGACCGAGTAGGAAGAGCGATTGCTATTTTATCAAGTAAAACAGGTATTTATGGAATGATTGGTGGTCAAGTTGTAGATGTAGAATTGACAAATAAAGAAATTTCAGAAGAGAAGTTGGATTTTATTTATAAATTAAAAACTGGCGCACTGCTAGAAGCGTCTATGATGATTGGTGCTGTACTAGCAGGGGCCAATGAAAAAGAGATTAAAAAAATACAGGAAATGGCCTTGAAAATTGGATTGGCATTCCAAATTCAAGATGATATTTTGGACGTAACAAGCACAAAAGAAGAATTAGGAAAACCAGTTCTCAGTGATGAGAAAAACAAAAAAACTACTTATGTTACAATAAAAGGTAAACAGACTGCAATGGAAGATGTAGAACGAATCTCCAATGAAGCTATCACTTGTTTGGATAGTTTTTCTAATAAAAACATATTTTTAGAATCTCTTGTAAGGATGCTAATTACTAGAAAACATTAAAGGGTGGTATGGCATGTTATTAGAAAAAATAAGTAACCCAAATGACATTAAGGGTTTAACACGGAAAGAAACTCAAATTTTAGCAAAAGAAATTAGAGAGTTTTTAGTTCAAAAAATTAGTGCAACTGGTGGACATTTAGCATCTAATTTAGGGGTTGTAGAACTAACGATTGCTTTATTTCAAGTACTAGATCTTCCCACTGATAAAATTATATGGGATGTGGGGCATCAAGCTTATACACATAAAATACTTTCAGGAAGAAAAGATGACTTTGATGAGCTTCGAAAGCTTGGAGGTATAAGTGGATTCCCAAAAAGAAAAGAAAGTCCATTTGATTCCTTTGACACAGGTCATAGTTCAACTTCAATTTCTGCAGGAGTAGGGATGGTTCAGGGAAGAGATCTTCTTGGAGATACCTACAAAGTTGTATCCGTAATCGGAGATGGAGCACTTACTGGTGGAATGGCTTTTGAGGCATTGAATAATGCAGCACATTTAAAGAAAAACTTTATTATTATCCTAAATGATAATAATATGTCTATTTCTGAAAATGTTGGAGGAGTATCTAAATATTTGAGCGGGATGCGTTCTGCACAGCCTTATCAAGTATTAAAAAAGCAAGTTTCGCAAAAATTATCAGGAATTCCTTATGTAGGAACTGGTTTAGTAGATACAATTAGTAAAACGAAAAACAGTATTAAGCAGTTTTTGATACCTGGTATGTTATTTGAAAATATGGGGATTACCTATTTAGGACCTGTAGATGGACACGATACAGAATCGATGAAGCGAATCTTAAAAGAGGCTATGAAATTAGAACAACCTGTGTTGATCCATGTGTTGACAAAAAAAGGAAAAGGATATCGACCAGCAGAACGATATCCACATCGTTTTCATGGTGTAGAACCTTTTGATGTCAAAACAGGAAAGCCATTGAAGAAAAAGGCACTTCCTAGTTATACAGATGTATTTGCTAGTGCAATGATAGAAATTGGAAGAGCCAATGAAAAAGTAGTTGGAATCACAGCTGCAATGCCGGATGGAACAGGACTTAGTAAGTTTGCGAAAGAATTTCCAAATCGTTTTTTTGATGTTGGAATTGCAGAACAACACGCAGTAACCTCTGCAGCAGGTATGGCAGCAGCAGGATTAAAGCCTGTGGTTGCAGTATATTCCTCCTTTTTACAAAGAGGTTTTGATCAGATTCTCCATGATGTTTGTATCCAAAATTTATCGGTTGTATTTGCCATTGACCGTGCTGGACTTGTTGGTAGTGACGGAGAAACCCATCAGGGTATTTTTGATATATCATTTCTATCTTGTATCCCCAATATGACAATATTAGCTCCAAAGAACAAATGGGAATTAGTGAGCATGCTCGATTATGCAATTAATGAACACGATGGTCCAATTGCAATTCGATATCCAAGGGGAACTGCATATGATGAGTTGGAATCTTTTAATCAGCCGATTCAATATGGGGTTGGAGAAGCATTGATACAAGGGAGTAAAATTGCAATTTTAGCAGTAGGGAGTATGGTAAGCACTGCTATGCATGTAAGAGATAAACTAAATAAATATGGATTTGATTGTACCGTGTGTAATGGAAGATTTTTAAAACCAATAGATGAAAATTTGGTTCAAAAATTAAGTTGTGAACATGAACTTCTTATCACAATGGAAGAAAATGTCTGTCAGGGCGGCTTTGGTTTATTAGCGGGTACTCTTGCAAAACAGCATAACAAAGAGATTAAATTATTAAATATTACATTACCTGACATGTATGTAGAGCATGGTAATGTTTCGCTTTTACGAGAGGAATTAGAAATAGATAGCGATTCAATTGTAAAAAAAGTGAAATCCATATATGGAATTGAGGGATAGGATGAAAGAAAGACTAGATGTGTTATTAGTAAATCGTAACTTAGCAACTTCAAGAGAAAAAGCGAAAGCGATTATAATGTCTGGGATTGTTTATGTGGATGGTCAAAAAGAAGATAAAGCAGGATCTATGTTTGATACAGCTACAACAATAGAAGTAAGAGGAAATACACTTCCCTATGTTAGTAGAGGAGGATTAAAGCTTGAGAAAGCGATGAAGTGGTTTGCATTAAATCTGAACGGGAAAACATGTATGGATGTAGGTGCATCTACAGGTGGATTTACTGATTGCATGTTACAAAATGGAGCAACTAAAGTTTTTTCTGTAGACGTCGGACATGGTCAATTGGATTGGAAACTTAGAACAGATGAAAGAGTTGTATGTATGGAGAAAACCAATATTCGTTATGTCACTCCTGATGATGTGAAAGAAGTAATTGCATTTGCATCAATTGATGTATCCTTTATATCTTTGACAAAAGTTCTTGGACCTGTAAAAGAGTTACTTTCACAAGATGGTGAAGTTGTTGCTCTGATTAAACCACAATTTGAGGCAGGGAGAGAAAAAGTAGGTAAAAAGGGAGTGGTAAGAGAAAAATCCACGCATCTAGAAGTCGTTCAAAAAATTATAGATTTTTCTGAAAGTATCGGTTTTTTTGTTGCCAATTTAAATTTTTCTCCTATTAAAGGGCCAGAAGGAAATATAGAATACTTAGTTTACTTAAAGAAAAAAGAAGGAAGTATTGATGGTGAGCCAATTGATGCAAGTAAAGTCGTAGATATGGCTCATGGGGAATTAATCGTATAAATTAGGGGAGTACCATATAAATGAAACACTTTTATTTGATTGTAAATCCAAAAAAATCAGCAGCGAAGAAAGTAGCTGAACAAATAGCTGAATATGTAAGTGTGAAAGGTGGATCTTGCCAGTGGAGTCAACAAGTAGAATCAAAAAGTGCAGAACACAATTTTACAGATATGAGTAAAATTCCTAAAAATACAGATTGTATTATTACGTTAGGAGGAGATGGAACTCTTATTCAAGCTTCTAGGGATTTAGTTGAACTACAGCTACCTATGATTGGTGTTAATTTAGGACATTTAGGATATATGACACAAGTTCAACCGGGAGAAGATTTATTTCCTATGCTTGATGCATTGTTAGAAGGTCGATACCAAATTGAAAAACGAATGATGATTAGTGGAGCGATTGTAAAAGCAGATAAAACAATGAAAGGAATTGCTTTAAATGATATTGTTCTTACGAGAGGCGGTGTCATGCAAACATTAAAATTCAAAGTATCGGTAAATGGAATTTTGCTAAATGAATATGTGGCGGATGGAATGATTATATCTACCCCTACAGGTTCTACAGCGTATAATCTATCAGCAGGTGGACCGATTGTCACTCCAAACGCAGAATTAATGATTCTAACCCCAATTTGTTCTCATGCACTTAACTCTAGAAGTATCGTATTATCTGCAAATGATGAAATATCGATTACAGTTGGAAGGGATGATTATCGAAAACAAAAGGTATATTTTGATGGAGAGCATCCAGTTGAGTTGGGTATAAAAGAAACATTGCAAGTAAAGAAATCTTCCAGTTATACAAAACTGATTAAGTTAAAAGATATATCATTTTTGGATAATGTTCGGTATAAAATGACAAGGGTATAAGGAGAAAATAGATGAAATTAGAGCGACATAGTAAAATTGTTGAAATGATTGGACGTTATGAAATAGAAACACAAGAAGACCTTGCAGATTATTTGAATGAAGCAGGTTTCTCTGTTCCCCAGGCAACAGTATCCAGAGATATACGGGAATTAAAATTAACAAAAGTGCAATCAGATTCAGGGAAGCAATGTTATAAAATTATTAACTCAAGCCAAACCTATAGTGAGAAATATGTTCGCATCTTGAAAGATGGTTTTTTATCTATGGACATGGCGCAAAATATTTTAGTAATTAAAACAGTTTCTGGAATGGCAATGGCGGTTGCTGCAGCACTTGATAATATTCAATTCAATGAAATTGTAGGATGTATTGCAGGTGATGATACAATCATGTGTG
>CAYJKD010000153.1:0-6610 GCA_964370595.1 uncultured Lachnospiraceae bacterium | reverse complement strand
AGATTTGAAAAAAGTTTTAACCAATGTAAAATCCCGTGGTATTTTAGGAGAAATTCAGTTAGATGCTATTTTAAAAGAAATCCTTGCTCCTGAACAGTATGATATGAATATTGCTACGATTCCATCGAGTAAAAATGTTGTAGAATTTGCTGTTAAAATTCCTACGGAACAAGGTACGTTCATTTATATGCCAATTGATTCAAAGTTTCCTGGAGACAGTTATCAAAAACTGTTAGATGCCTATGATTCTGGTTCAAAAGAATCTGTAGATGCTACAGCTAAAAGTTTAATTTCTGCACTAAAAACAGAAGCCAAAACAATCCGCGATAAATACCTATCTCCACCCCACACTACGGACTTTGCTATTATGTTTCTTCCTTTTGAAGGCCTTTATGCAGAAGCTGTTAATCGTGGACTAGTAGAAATATTACAACGTGAGTATCATGTAAATATTGCAGGACCAAGCACAATGGCAGCCTTGCTAAATAGTCTTCAAATGGGCTTTCGAGCATTCTCTATTCAAAAGCGAAGTGGAGAGGTTTGGAAAGTACTTTCTGCTGTTAAAACTGAATTCGATAAATTTGAAAATGCCATCCTTTCAACACAAAACCGTCTGCGCATGGCAAACGACGAATTAGAAAAACTTGTAGGAGTTAGAACAAGGCAAATTCAACGGAGCTTAAAGAATGTAGAATCTCTTCATAATGAAGAAATCGAAGAATAAAATTTTTCCATACTCGTATATATTGTTATTGACATTTGATTCCCCTTGCTGTTATACTGTCCTAGAGGGATGCCAAGGGCATCTTATTATTTTGTTTTCAAATAAAAAGGAGAGTTTTACAATGGGGAGTAATGTATCAAATGAACAACAAATGCAAGTTTCTGTACAGGTAGGTAATCCATCTGCAATCGGTCTTTTTGGACTTGCAATCGTAACACTAGTAGCTTCATCACAAAAATTAGGTCTTACAGAAGGAACTGCTTTGGTTATTCCATGGGCAATCTTTCTAGGAGCAATTGCACAACTTTATGCAGGCGCAATGGACTTTAAATTAAAGAATGTTTTCGGTGGAACTGCATTTTTTGCTTATGGTGTATTTTGGCTAGGTGTTTCTACTACATGGTTAATTCAAAACGGTGTTTTCGGAGCAACAATGCAAGCAAATGCAGATGTTCATCAATTAGGAGTTGCATTTATTGGCTATTTAATCTTTACTATCATCATGACAATTGGAGCTGTTGAAGTAAATAAAACATTATTGATTATCTTCCTTTTAATCGACTTTTTATTTATTGGTTTATCATTTAGTACTTTAGGCATCGCTACTCACTTCTTTCATGAAGTTGCTGCCTATGCTGAGCTTTTAATCGCACTTGTTTCTTTCTATGCATGTGCTGCAAACGTACTAAATGCTACCTTTGGAAGAGAATTCTTGCCACTTGGAAAACCACTTGGAATTTTCAAAGAGCAACCACATTCTAAAAAGAGTGTAAGCCCACAACATGCTGTTGCAAAATAATCTTTTATATTTTATATTACAAAAGAAACCCATCCAAACGTGAGATTTCACTATGGATGGGTTTCTTCTATTTGCTATTTAACTGATTTCGCATGCTGATTGCTAATTTAGGCGTTCTAGTCGTAATGTTTCTAAAATTCCTATTCATTTGTAATTGCAATGTTTCCTCGGTACTAGGAGTCCAAATTGATAATTTTATCTCATGGGCTTCCAATGCATCAATTAAATCTTTTCTTGCAAAGCTAAAATGAATATTCAACGTCTTTGCTCCACAATCTATCATCTGATTTATAATTTTTCCTATTTCATCTTCTGTAAATCCAGGCTCATTCGGATTCGCTTCCTTAATTCGATCCTCATAAAAATGTTCAAGCATGCATTCAACATTCAAATAGACTTCCGAAAATTTTTCTAGTATACACTCTGCATCCAAATAGAGCTCACTTGCTTTGCTCGCTTGAATTCCCCTTATTGTATCAAGGCACACCCATCCTGAAAAAATAATTTGATTTTTCAATCCGCAACGTTTTGCAAGTTCTAACACATCTAACTCTAGGTTTTCTTCTTTTAGGTCACAGTTAATTGAGATATGTTCCTTTTCTTTTGCAAGGAAGAAAACAGATTCTAAGGATACTAGTTCTTCTAACTCTGACTCTGGTTTATCGTGCCTGATATAGAGCAAATTTCCTTTTTTTCTTACATCAATCTCAAATGCGTCAATTTCTAATCCTAGGGCATATGCCACAAATTCTAAGCTGTTGTCTGGAGTGCCATCACAACCTGAATGCGCTGTTATCAATGGATATCGTTTCATAGTTCCCTCTCTTTAATTGGATAATTATTATCTTGATTTTTCCCATTTCTTCTCTCTCATATTGGTGTGTACATACACAATGGCAGTAACCGAAGATAATAAAAACATAATTACAGATAATGCTGCAGCTTTTTCATATCTAAAGTTATTAAACAGGTTAAACAATGAGATTCCTAACATTTGAGGATGATTTCCATCCATCAAATATGGGGTGGTAAAGGATCCAAGATTCCCCATAAATATAAATGCAATACAAATAAATACATCTTTATACGTAAGTGGAAATATCATTTTGAAAAATATCTGAGCTTTACCTGCTCCTACATCTTTTGCAGCTTCAATAATCGAATTTGGAATTGCTGACATTGCAGATGCTAAAAGCATAGTGGCAAATGGAATATTAAACCAAAGATTCATCAAGATTACTCCCTTACTATCATACATTAGTCCTAGCTCAATATTCAAGCCAAAGATTTGACCAATTCGATTAAATAATCCAGAATCCCTAATAATGGTAATCATTCCATTTACAGCTACTAGTCCTGGAATAAACCGTGGTAGTAAATACAAATTCCCTATAATTTTGCTTACTCGACTGTTTGAAAATCTTAAATAAACAGCTAAAACATAAGCGATTCCTATGCATAAAAAAACCGTTAAAACAACAATTTCTAACGTATAAATTATATTTTCTCTCTGAATTTTATCTGTAAAAAAGAAGATATAATTATCAAGTCCATATCCTCCATTTTCTAGAGTAAAGCTATTGGTAACACTTAAAACAATTGGAATCAATACAATTGTAATGATAATTATCATAGCAGGTAAGATTAATAAATAGGGTAATAATTTCATCATTTTTTTCTTCATTTTTTACTCAATTCCATCGTATTTTACGATTATATTATAGATAAACGAAAGCTACCGATTACACGATAGCTCATCGTTTTTATTTAATTGTTAATCTAATGTACCAATTTCTGCATCCCATTTTTCATTTAAAATCGTAGATAATCCTCCAATAGATGAAGAACGAAATGCTTCAATATTTAATCCCTCAATCGATTTTACAAGTTCTGGTTTTAATGTTGAAAAATCAACTACTGGTAAAGCTGCCATAGATTCTAATGCTATATTTTGCGCTTCTGGAGTAAGCATATAATCGATAAATGCTTGAGCTCCTTCTGGGTTTGATCCCATACTTGGAACTCCAAGAGACACAGTTCCACCTGTAAATGCAGGGTCAATTTGTGTTAATTTAATCTCCTCAGGTATCGTTCCTTGAGCTTGCTGCGAAATAACCATATCTGCCCATGCTGGAGTCATATCGATTTCTTTGCTTGCTAGTAAATCAAGTGTTCCCTGATTTTTATTAGGATATACTACTTTTCCTGATGACTGGTACATAAATGGGTGTAACTCTTCCATAAGTTCAAACCCTTGCTCCCACTGTGTCATAATTCCTTCATCTGTTTTTGTCAATGCACTTGCATCTAAAAAGTTATATACACTTGTTACTACAAATGAGCTTCCTGCACCACCAGAACCTGGTGTATTATATGCAAACCTACCTGGATTTTCTTTAATCCATTGATATAATTCTTGTGCAGTTTTTGGTGGATTTTCTACCGTTTCTGAATTATAAGCAAGTAATACAGTTGTACCTCTATATGGGATAAATAAGTCAGGTCTTTCTGCTGCAGAAGAACTTACAGTTAAATTCTCTAAGTTTTTCACTTTTGTTTCATCAATTGGAAGAAACATGTCTTCGCCACCTTGTGTCATATACCCTACGATTTCTGTATTTCCAACTTCAATTAAGTCATAGTCTGTATTTTTTTGTCCAGCTTGATGCGCTGCGATCAATCGATCTGCAAGACTTTGCGTTCCTGTACCTGATGTAATAAATTGGAGTTCTGCTACATATCCGCCTTCATTTACTTCGTTAAACATAGCAATTTGTTTTTCAAATTGAATCTTCACATTATCTGATCCACTTGCCCAAATTGTAACCGTTTTATCGGCTGCTCCTTGTGCTGTTGATGAACAACCTGATATCATTGTTGCTCCTATCGCTGCAATTGTAAACATAGATAATACCCTCTTAATACTCATCTTCATCCTCCTAAATTAAACATTATAATTGGTTTTATATATTGAACGCTTACCATAATTCCTATAGTTCAAGCGATATCAATCCTTTTTATACTCTTTTGATTTTTGAAAGGAAAAACAGATTTCTTCCTTTTCTGTAAACTGACATGCAACTTCTCTACTTACATAGCTTCGAATTAGTTGATTGTTTCCCTCAATTAAAATTTCTGCATAATGTCCAAGCATCATGATAGTAACTACATGTCCACAATGTTTTTTGTTTTTTGTTTGGTTATCCACTTTTTCTACTTTAATATCCTCTGGTCTTACACTAATAACCTTATTTCCATCTTCTATAAAATTCATCTCACCAATAAAAGAAGCAACATATTTTGAGGAGGGATTATCGTAAATTTCATCTGCATTCATAACAACGATACGATGAGACATTGCCATTGCTTCTTCCTGATCATGAGTCACAAATACAACTGTAATATTCAACTCTCCTTGAATTCGCTTCAATTCCTCCCGCATCTGTTGACGAATTTTGGCATCCAGTGCTGAAAATGGTTCATCTAGTAATAATACAGATGGTTTTAGCAACAAGGCTCTTGCAATAGCAATACGCTGTTGCTGCCCACCTGATAATTGTGCTGGATATTTTTTTCCATGTCCAGACATTCCAACTAATGCAAGCATTTCATCTGCCCTTTTTTGCATTTCACCTTTTTCTACTTTTCTAATTTTCAATCCGAAAGTCAAGTTTTCATAAATTGTCATATGTGGCCATAAATTATAACTTTGAAATACCATTGCTGTAGGACGTTTTTCTGGTGGAAGCTTGTCAATTCGTTCTCCATCAATTCGTATTTCTCCATCGTCAATTCCTAAAAATCCTCCTAAAGTACGTAAAATAGTTGATTTTCCACATCCACTTGGTCCTAGCATGGTAACAAATTCCCCTTCGTATACATCTAGGTTAATATGCTCTACCCCATCCCCATTATCATACTTTTTTGTCATATCTTTTATCTGCAACTTTATTTTTTTTTCTACCATTTTTACACTCCTAATTATTATTATTTCACATTATAACCTTTTGATATCGCCTCTGGACCAACGTATTTTCTAAGAACAACCAAAATGATAATCGTTGGTATAATTAGAATAATCGATAGAACTGGGCCTGCTGTTAATGGATATTGCATAATCACTCCATACAACTCTACTGGCATTGTTTTTATCTGTGGGAATCCAACTAGAAGGGTCCCCTGAGATTCCTCTAGTGAACCGAGGAATGTAAATACGGATGCTACAATGATTCCTGGCATTGCCATAGGCATTGTAATGTTAAAAAAAGTACGAATTGCACCTGCTCCAACATCTCGAGCAGATTCCTCTTGTTGCCGGTGTACACTTCGAAAAGAATTTGCTGGAATCCATGTCATAAACATCAGTGAATTGAGCACATGAATCAAAATAACTCCTAGAAACGTTCCCATTAAGTTTAATCGATAATAAATAATTCCAATGGATATATATAATCCCATTTTCGGAAATGCATTACTTAATAAAAACGATAGCAAAAATATCTTTTTTCCTTTAAATTCAAATCGTGCCAATGCATATGCAGCTGGAATGCAAATCAGCATAGACACTATGGTAGCTACTATCGCTACTAAAAATGATGTAAAAATAGAACTTACAAGACTTTGTTGATCTAATACAAACTCCCACCATTTAAACCCAAGCTCACTGGGTATAGCATCTGGATATTCATAAACATCTGCAAATGCCAACATAGAGAGATTCATGAGTGGCAAGTAGAAAAATATCATAAATATAGTTAAAAACAAATATTCTAAAATTCCTTTCAATCCTACCGTATAATAAAGTGCTTTGGGCCTAAGTAGTTTCATAAATTACCTCATATTATTTATTTTCAGTTCATCTAGCAATGCAAATATATTATCACACTCTTTTCTCCTCATTCTACCTACATTCGCTAAATTTCTTGTTAATTCCAAGAAAATAAATTCTATCTTTTACAAAATTTCTGTAAACAAAAAAAATCTTTCCTAAAAAAGATATATTTCTCTTCTAGGAAAGATTCTAATAAAGTTATAGCAAATACTCTGTTTTGTTCAAATTACTCATCATTGTCATCTTGATCATCATC
>CAYJKD010000152.1:0-6840 GCA_964370595.1 uncultured Lachnospiraceae bacterium | reverse complement strand
CCATCTCTAACTCTATGATTCATTTGAAGAAGCTTTTCTTCTTCTTGCTCAAAATATGCTTGATCAATTCCTTCATAAACATTTAGCTCGCCTTGTAATACATTATCAATCTCTTCTTGCCTTCTTCTTTCTGTAGCTAACTTTTCCTTAAGAACATTCCCATATTGTTCTAAATTAAAGAGTCGTTCTAGCATATCCCCTCTTTTACTACCTTCTAATTTAAGAAATTCACTAAATTTTCCTTGTGGCAAAACAACAGTACGAGTAAAGTCTTCAATATTTAATCCAATAATCGATTCGCATTGTTTTTTTACTTCCCTCACACTCTCTGCTAAAATCATTTCTTGGCCAGCTACCATTTCCATCAGCTTACATTTTCCTGATTTAACCGTATCATTTGAAGCATTTTTAAATTCACGTTGAACAATATAGCGTTTGTTAATAACCCCTGAAATTTGAAATTCAAAACTCACTTGGCATGCATTGCAATTTGTATTAATATATTTTGAACTTTTTCTAGGAATTTCTCCATACAAAGCTAATGTGATTCCATCAAGAATTGTAGTTTTTCCACTTCCTGTTGGACCAAAAATGCCAAATAATCCTTCTTCTGTTAGTTTTTCAAAATCGACCACTTGTTCTTCTATAAAACTATTCAAACCCTTAATTTTTAGCTTAATCGGTTTCATTATCTGCTTGCTCCTCTACAATAGACATTAGTAGTTCTACAATTTCAGCATCTGCCTCTAAATCTCGTTCCTTTTTATAAAATTCCTTAAACAATTCTTCAAAACTTTTTTGAGAAAAATTTCGTTCCTTCTCCATAGCTTCTGCTTCTGCTTTTACAATGGGAATAATTTCAAGAATATCATCTTTCCATAATTTCATTTGCTTAATTTCATCTTCACGAACATAACGTTCTGTAATAATTTCAATATACACCCAAGAACTTCTCCCTTGGTTTTCCTCACATTTTTCTATTGCATTTTCAATGCTGCTACACTTCCAAACTTCAATTGGTTTGTACACTTTCAAAGGAATTTCTTCTATTTCACAAGGTTTATTTGCTACTACATCAATTAAAAAACATTTTTTTTCAAAATTAATCTCATTTTTATTGTAATGTAGTGGAGAGCCTGCATACCTTGCTTTTTTCTCTGTATTTGGAACAATTTGTGGTTTATGAATATGGCCTAATGCAATATACTGAGCCTTTTGGGGAAGGCAACTAGAGTCTACAATATATGAGCCACCTAATTGAATCCCCACCTCTGAGCCACTCGCTTCACTTCCCATGGCAAATAAGTGGGAAATCGCTAAATTAATAGTGTCTTCTCGATAATTACCTTGCAACCCATGAAATAACATTTTGATACGATCCGTATAAGAATTCAAATGTTCTTCTTCCGTATCCATATCCTTATATAGCACCTCATTCAACCGCTTTTCACTTGGGTAAGGAACTGTCAAAATAACTGCTTTTTCTCCATTTACTTCAACCTCAACAAATCCTTCTCCCGAATTCGTCAACTTATGTTTTCCATAATTTCCTATGGGAACAATACTTTTCGGCGTTCCAACCATTATGATTCCATGTTCCATAGCAAGTGGGCCAGCTGCTGAAAGCCGCTCAGGATTATCATGATTTCCCGATATTACAACCGTTAATCGCTCCCCATTTTCTGATATTTTTTTCAATGTATCATAAAATAATTTTTCTGCTCTTGCTGGCGGATTACTCGTGTCATAAACATCCCCTGCAATCATAATTAAATCTACATTTTTTTCTTTTACAATCTCGATAAAATCTCTCAAAAACAGTTCTTGTTCATCCATTCGGCTCTTTCCTTCAAGACTTTTTCCCAAATGCCAATCTCCTGTATGCAATATTCTCAAAATAACAATCCTCCCTTGAATCTACTCGCTCACTTGAGCATTTAAAGGCGTCATTGGTACTTTTATATCGCCCCAAGAAGCCACATCATACACTTCGTACCATTCCTGATCTGAAATCAACTCATATCCATAAAAATCGGGGGACCCTGCGAAATATGTGCTTCCATCTGCTTTTAAACCAATAGTATGGTATTCACTTACATTCACATCTACTAAATCAACCCAACTCCGTACTTCGCACTCCCCATCATCATTTTTGCCAAATCCAAGAGCAGTTCCATTTTCAAATAAAAATATAGTATGTACTTCTCCTGCTAATACTTTTACAACTCCTTCAAACTGATCAAAATCTTGTTCTCCAAAATGGTTATTCCCTGCAGAGTGAACAACACCATATTGATCAAGCCCTAGTGTATGACCTCCACCTGTATGCACTTGAATAATATCTTTCCAAGTATCAATCTCTTCACGATTTTGCCAATCCGATGTAATTACTGTTCCGTCACGGCGTAGTCCTACTGTAATATCTCCACCTGCACTAATCTGAATAATATCCGTCCAATGGCTCGTATCTTGTACCATCATGCTACCACCAATTGTCTTAACTGTTCCATCGCTAAAAAGTGCTACCGTATGCTCAGCACCTGTATCTAGCTGAATTATATCTGTCCATCCAGTAATATTGCAACGATTATCATAGTTAGTCCCTAATCCTACTGCTGTCCCATCTAATCGAAGTCCTACTGTATGCTCAGCACCAGCTGCAACACTAACCAAATCAGACCATTGTTCTATGTTTCCTTGTCCATGATGATTCCAACCACTAAAGCGTGCTGTTCCATCCTCTTCAATTCCTAAAAATTGATATTCTCCGCCTGTAACCGTAGTCGCTAGAATTTGCATCCATTGATTTTTTGCACCCTGATAATTCGGTATGGTTGATAACAATGGTAATGCTTCATACTGCTTTCCTTCTGCAATTTTATTCTGTGCTGTAGAATAAATAAATCCGTGCATTTCTTCTATCTTTTCATCTTGCATTCCCTCTAATATAGCTTGTACAGATACCATATCTCCTGCATTGACAAACATTTGTGCCTGTAAAAATTCAGCCTCTTCTAATAACTCTGTTGCATCACTATAAGTTTCACATAATCGAAATGATTCTGCGGCTTCTATAAATGCTCCTTCTTCCATTTTTAAAATTCCATTTCCATAATAGCAAGCACTTATCCATTCTCGACTATCCTCATATTCAACCATGGTTTCAAAAATAGCGATTGCTTCTAAAAATTGGTTTGCTTCCATCAATTCTACCCCATAAGAATATAAAGATTTCTTAGCAAGTTCTTCACTATCTTTATATGCTATAATATCTTCGAATCGATCTGCCGCTTTTTGGTATTCTCCTTCATTCATCAAATTATATGCCTCTTGATAAGGTTTTTCATCTTTTCGCAAATACAAAAAGCCTACAAAAGAAGCGATTCCAACTCCTGCAAACAAACCTACAATACTTATAATTCCATTTCTTTTTTTTATTTGCTTCTGTGCTATCACTGCTTTTTCTAAATAATTTTTGCATTGTATAACTAACGCAGGTGCATCCTCATAGTTACCAAGTTCATTTAGTTCTTTTATTAATCTACGATAGCTAATAATCTGATGCTCAATTGGTTTTTTCGGCAATTGTTCCACAAGTGTCTTATAGTTTTTAAATCGTGCGATACGCTCCTGTTCCAATCGTGAATTCCGATTGGTTTTTGCAAGTTCACTAAGCCATTGTTCTTCCTTTTTTGTTGCAAAACGAATCGCATTATGAAACGCATTTAAAGCTGTTATATCCTTATTACATGATTCTAATTCAATAATAGAAGTTGTTTCACATTCCACACAAAGAAGCCCGACATACGCTAGTACATGATGGGGATTCGAATCCAACACCCTTTGAAAATAAGTTTCAGCATTCAAAAAATCTTTATCCCCTAAAAACAACCATCCTCGCTTCAAAAGAGAGTCTTCCTGATTACCTGTGCTAGTTTTCCCACTTTGATCTACATTTGACGAAGAGCACGAATCCATAAGTTTATTAATTCCATGAAGCAAATCTTGTAAATATCCTAACTTACCCAAATCTTGACATTGTAGTATTGATAACTCATTTGGAAAATCATAAGGTAACATATCCCTATAGCAAGGTATCAAAATTTTGCGCTTATCTTTTTCCATCATTGCTAAGTATCTTCTCCATTCATTTTGAACCCATGGAGCTATTACATACTTACCTGTTGTCCCTACTACTATCATTATCTTTGAGGAGTAAAGTGCTGCAAATATATACGGCTCAAACTGATGACCCAATTTGCTTTCTAAAGTGATACGCGAAAAAAACACACGATATCCCGCATCTGTTAAATGGAGATAAATCTCTTGTGCCAACACACTATCTTGTGTGCGATTTCCCTGTTCATCCTTCTCCTTATAACAAATGAAAATATCATATGCTTCTTCTTTTTGTGAAATCTCTAAAATTTCTTTCTGTACCTTTGCAATATACTCTGCTTCTTTGATATATAATTCTTTTGTATAAGAATCTTTTGTATAATTCAACGCTTGAAGATAGTCTTCATCTTGTAAAATACTGTTAAAACTCAACCTATGACATGTTGGAACTCGCCGTTTCGTACTACTTTCTTCTACATATTCAATTCCAAATCTACACAAGGTACTTCCCCAATGAGCTTCTGCTTCTGTATCATCTTGAGTTAAAATGTTTTCATACAGTGATAGCGCTTTATCAAAATCATTTATCAATCGAAAGTGATTTGCTCGGTTGTAAAGTGCAGCCTTTTGGTCATCATCAATATTTGGTAATGTCATCGTACTCCCACAAGAAGGGCAGGTCCCGTACGTTTGGTTCGCTTCAACTTCTAGATTGTCTCCACACATTTTGCATTTTAATATTGTCATAATTTAGATCTCACATTCCCTTATATTCTTCGTTTTATTCTTATTTATCTATTCAAATTTATCTATGATATACTTATTGCATATGGACGTATTATAACATATATTTTCACAAAAATGAATGTATAACAAAAGCACCTACATAGGTTTACCTTTTTTAGGGTGCCTTTTGTGTAGGTGCTTAATCATAGGTTGTCAAATCCGTATATTCTTAATTTTATTTCCTATGAACAACACGACTTATGTGCTGTTTTTCTAAAATATTTCTTTAATAAACTTCTTCCCACTAATAATCCAAATATTACTGCAATCACAACTTCATGTATTGGCATACCATGGATATGGGCATCTGCTACAAGATTAACAAATCCTTGATAATTTGTACGTTCTATTATATAGTCTAATATCAATCCAAATGCAATAGCACACATAGCTGCTGAAGCTAAATAGATTGCTAGTACCTTGTTTCCTAGCGCTTTCTTTAATATAATCAAAGATGCAATATTTGTTACAGGACCTGCAAACAAAAATACAAATGCTGCACCAGGTGTTATTCCTTTTATCATCAGTGAAAGTGCAATTGGAATCGATGCAGTAGAGCAGATATACATAGGAATTCCTATGATTAGCATAATCAGCATACTAACAATTGGATTTGTAAAATTAGATAACCATTGTTCTGGAATCACTGTGCTAATCAGTGCTGCAATCAATAATCCAATCACAAAATGTCCTGCTATCTCATCTAAAAATTCTCCAAATGCATAAGTAAACGCTCCACTGAGTTTTGAAAAAAATGATTGATGCTCAGCTGAATCTTCATGTTTGGAACAACCACAACTGCTACCCACTTCTTCTTTTTCTTCATGAGAACAACTACAACTGCTCACTTCCTCTATCTTTTCATGAGAGCAACAGCCACAATTACTTACTTCCTCTACTTTTTCATGAGAACAACATTCACTACTTTCATCCTGTGTCTCATGAGAACAACCACATCCTGTTGGGGCATGAGAATAGTCCATTCCCTCTTCTTTACAAAATAGATTTGTTACAATTCCTGAAATTATTCCTGAAACAAAAGCTGCTACTGCACGATATACTGCAAACAATGGACCCATTAGACCATATGTTGCAATTATACTGTCAATTCCTGTTTGCGGTGTTGATGTTAAAAAACTAACTACCGCTCCTTTTGACGCTCCATTTTTCCCAAGATACATCGCTGTTGGAACCACACCACAGGAACAAAGTGGCAAAGGCACTCCAAAAACAGAAGCTTTTACTACAGAGCTTGCTGATTTTTTTCCGATATGCTTTAATATAACATCCTTATTAACAAAGGCATGTAGTAATCCTGTAAAGATTAAACCGATTACAATATAGAATGACATATCTACGAACAAGTCCCATAAATGATAAAAATACTGCATAAACTAACCCTCCTCATGACTGATATGCGCAAGACCGATACTTAAAATATCACCGATATGGCAATCATCTAAACTATAATAAATATTGTTTTTTTCTTTCCTGCTTTTTACGATCTTATTTAATTTCAATAACTTTAACTGGTTTGATATTCTAGGTTGAGATACATCTAGTAATATCGCTAAATCCTTTACACAGATTTCATTATGTAGCATAGCTAATAAAATTTTCACACGAATTGGCTCGCTAAATGTTTTGAAAAAAAATGATAAATTTTCCGAAATTTCTTCACTCTTTATTAAATCCATTACTTTTTCTGGAGTTTTGCAACATAATTCTTCCATCCATTACCCACCTTTCCGCATAACTATATCATTATTTAATGATATAGTTATATATTATCACAACAAAAAAAAACTGTCAATTTCTTTTTTTATAGTTACATCATCTATTTTAAAACGTTTATTATTTTAAAGGATATTCTAAATTTCTAGTGCTCTAATAGAAAAACGAGAAGAAAGAGGTATATCATGAAGAAAAAAAAAT
>CAYJKD010000151.1:0-6999 GCA_964370595.1 uncultured Lachnospiraceae bacterium | reverse complement strand
GGAATCGAGGCATTGGCATCCCCCATCTTAGATCCACAGATAAAACCAGATTTTATAATCATCTCGGGTTTCGCTCCAAAAAATGCTGGTTTCCAGATTACTAAGTCCGCAATTTTCCCAACTTCAATAGAACCTACATACTCTGAGATTCCATGAGTAATCGCTGGATTCAATGTATATTTCGCCAAGTATCTTTTCACTCGGTAATTATCGTTTTTTTCACAATCTTCCTCTAATCTTCCTCTTTGTTTCTTCATCTTATCAGCGGTTTGCCAAGTACGAATAATCACTTCCCCAACTCGCCCCATCGCCTGTGAATCAGAGCTCATCATAGAAAAAATCCCCATATCATGGAGCACATCTTCTGCTGCAATGGTCTCTGGACGAATTCTCGAATCAGCAAATGCTACATCTTCTGGATTCTTCTTATCCAAGTGATGACAAACCATCAACATATCAAGATGCTCATCAATGGTATTTTTTGTAAATGGCATGGTTGGATTGGTAGAGGACGGCAATACGTTGGGAAGGGATTCTTATCGAATAATATCAGGCGCATGTCCCCCTCCTGCACCCTCTGTGTGATAGGTATGAATCACTCGCCCTTTTAATGCATCAATGGTATCTTCCACGAAACCTGCTTCATTTAAAGTGTCTGTATGAATCGATACTTGCACATCATATTGATCTGCTACAGAAAGACACACATCAATTGCTTCTGGGGTAGAACCCCAATCTTCATGTAATTTTAACCCAATCGCTCCTGCCTTTATTTGCTCTACCAAAGTCTCTTCCATAGAGGAATTTCCCTTCCCTAAAAATCCTAAATTCATAGGAATTCCTTTTGTGGATTCTAACATTTTATGAAGATTAAACGCTCCTGGTGTACAAGTGGTTGCATTGGTTCCATCTGCTGGTCCTGTCCCACCACCTAACATGGTAGTCACTCCACTATAAAGTGCTGTATCAATTTGGGTTGGAGAGATAAAGTGAATATGAGTATCAATTCCCCCTGCTGTAATAATGAGTCCTTCTCCTGCGATTGCCTCTGTAGATGCTCCTATAATCATATTATCATCTACACCACTCATGATATGGGGATTTCCTGATTTTCCAATCCCATGAATTTTTCCATCTTTAATTCCAATATCTGCCTTATAGATTCCTGTCACATCAAGAATCAATGCATTGGTAATTACCAGATCCAAACACTGTGCATCTAAGTGGGTACAAGACTGCCCCATGCCGTCTCGAATGGACTTTCCACCACCAAATTTAGATTCTTCTCCGTATACTGTCAAATCTTTTTCTACTTCAACAATTAGATCCGTATCCGCAAGTCGAACTCGATCACCAGTGGTAGGGCCAAACATGGTTGCATATAATTTTCTTGAAATTTTCATCTAGTCCTCTACCCCCTTAAATCCTAATCTTTTTGCACGTGTAAATGCCTTTATTTTCACAGTTTCATCATCCATAGAACCACAGGTAAGCCCATTAAGCCCATATCCCATACGCTCCCCTTTGATCTCAGTGAGAATTACTTCTTTTCCTTCCCCAGGTTCGAATCGAACTGCTGTACCCGATGCAATATCAAGACGCATCCCAAAAGCGGTCTTTCGATCAAATAAAAGCTCCTTATTAACCTCAAAAAAGTGATAATGGGAACCTACCTGCACGGGTCGATCGGCAGTATTCTTCACAAGAATCTTACAGGTTTCCCTCCCTGCATTAATCTCGATTTCCCCTTCTTCTGTAAATACCTCTCCTGGAATCAATTGATCCGTTGTCTCAATGGGATTATGTACCGTTACCAGTTTCGTTCCGTCTAAAAACATAGCTTCCACTTGAATTTCATCAATCATTTCAGCTACACCAGGCATAACATCGTCCTTTGATAGCATCTTTCTCCCCAAACTCATCAGTTCTGATACAGAAAAACCTTCCCTTGCCTTCTCTATAATTTGGCTTGAAATATAAGCAGTTGCCTCTGGATAATTCAGTTGTAATCCCCTTTCTTTTCGCTCTTTTGCAAGTGTTCCTGCAAGATAGAGCATTAGTTTATCTTGTTCTCTTGGTGTTAATCGCATGATTCCTCCTATTTTAATGCGTCATCTGCTGCTGCAATTCTTCTTTTATAATCTCATTGCTATTTCCTTTGAATATAACTTCTCCTCGATCCATCAGATTAATAATATGAGTATTCTCCATTACAAAGTCTAAATATTGCTCCACGAGTAACACTGTGATTCCCTTCCATTCATTTACCTTTTGAATGGCAACACCAATATCCTTGATAATCGATGGTTGAATTCCTTCTGTGGGTTCATCTAGAAGTAATATCTTAGGATTTGATACCAATGCTCTCGCAATAGCCAATTGCTGTTGCTGACCTCCTGATACATCTCCACCTTTTCTATCTTTGAATCTTGGAAGAATTGGAAACAGCTCGAACAGGTAATCTGGAATTTCTCCTTTTCCGCCTAGTGGTTGTAATCCTAACTCGATGTTTTCCATCACAGTCATCTGTGGAAATATATCCCTTCCTTGTGGTACATAAGAGATTCCTAGTCGTACCCTTTCATACGTAGTCTTTTTTGTAATATCTGTTCCTTCAAACATAATACTACCACTAGGATTTTTAACTAACCCCATAATACTCTTTAATGTAGTACTTTTTCCAACTCCATTTCTTCCAATTAAACTAACGATTTTCCCAGATTCCACATCCATGTCTAGGCATTCCATTACCATGCTCTCGCCATAATATGAACTTAGACCTTCTATCTTAAGCATTATTCTCCCCCTCTACCTAGATAAACTGCTTGAACGGTTTTATCGTCTAAAACCTCGTCAATACTGCCTTCCATAAGTACCCTTCCTTCATGAAGGACTGTCACTACATCTGACACTTGTTTTACGAATTCCATATCGTGTTCAATTACAATAATGGTGCATTCATTCTTTATTTCTTTTAAAATCTCACCTGTTTTAAATGTTTCTGGTTTTCCCATTCCTGCTGCTGGTTCATCCAACATAATAATTTCTGGTTTTTGCACCAGCTGCATCGCGATTTCTAACCACTGTTTCTCCCCATGAGCCAAGGTTCCAGCACGCACATCCTTACGATCAAGGAGATTCACTTTTTCAAGTGTTTCATGAATCAAATCCAACTCTTCTTGACTCATTTGATAGAACATAGACTTAAAAATCCCTTTATTCCCCTTTAGAGATAACATCATATTATCAAATACAGTTAAATTCACAAATACGGAAGGTACTTGAAATTTCCGTCCAATTCCTTGCTCTACGATTTTATACTCTGGCATTCCAGTCAACCGCACTTTCTCTCCACTTTCCGGATAAAATATCACATTTCCCATAGTCGGCTTTGTTTTGGCACAAATAATATCTAACAATGTAGTTTTTCCTGCCCCGTTAGGCCCTATGAAAAAATGAATGGTATTCTTCTTAACTTTTGTACTCACGTCAGTAAGTGCATAAAACCCATCAAAATTCACAGAAATACTCTTAATACTAAGGACTTCTTCTCTTAATTTTTGCATATGGAAGCCTCACTTTCATTTACTGGTTTCACTTTATTCGCTGATTTCTTCTTCCTATTTGCTAAGCAATCTGCGATTGTTCCTACAATACCGCCCTTAAAGAAAATAATCGTAATACAGAATACTCCGCCAATCAAATATTGCCAAACTTCTACCATTGCTCCCGAACTTAAGTTATACTCACAAAGGTTGATTAAAAAAGCTCCAATCACTGCTCCTAATATCGTTCCCCTTCCGCCGATAGCAACCCAAATTACCATCATAATAGAATAGGAAATCGTCATTTGAGAGGGAGTGATACTACCATTAAAGTTAACAAAAATAGCTCCTGCAACACCTGCTAGCATAGCAGAAATCCCATAAATCGTATTCTTATATGCACTTACCTTGTATCCTGAAAAATAGGTGCGGTTCTCCCCATCTCGAATCGCTACTAATATCTTTCCAAATTTTGAAGAAGTCAAAAATCTTGCTCCAAAGTAGGCTACGAATAGCACAGCTACAAATAAGTAGTATAACTTCATCATGTTATCAATATTCGAGCTTCCCTTAATGCTTCCAAATATAGATTTAATCTCTGTAATTCCTGTATTTCCATTGGTGTATGGAGAAATTGCAATAAAAATGGAATACGCTGCCCAAGTAAGTGCCTGAGAGATAATCGAAAAATACACTCCCTTTACACGATTCTTAAATATAAAATATCCTATGATTGTAGCAACTACAGAAGGAACTGCTAAAATCAAAATGATTGTCAAAATAGGATTTAAAAATGGTTTCCAAACCAACGGTAACTCCGATAGTCCTCCGATATTCATAAAATCTGTTATTCTTCCACCCGTCTCTTGTAATTTCAAATACATCGCCATGGCATATCCACCAAGTGCAAAGTAAAGTCCATGACCAAGACTTAGAATTCCGGTATATCCCCAAATCAAATCAATGGCAATGGCAACGATAGCAAATGCAATACATTTACCAACAAACAGTACCATGGATGTAGTATTGATGATTCCCAAAATAAGTAAAATAGGCATAGAGCAGATTGCTACTAGGATCAACAGAAACACCTTATCATAATTATTAATTTTCATGTGAGTCTCCTTCTTAATCTAAGCTTCTACTTTTAATTACAAATAATCCTTGTGGACGCTTTTGTAAAAATGCAATTACAACTAATAGCACTAGAGCTTTTGCAATAGAAGATGAGGTATAATTTTCTGTGAAGATACTTGTGAATCCGATCATTCCAGAACCTAGTACCGTACCGATAATCTTTCCAACCCCGCCTGTAACCACTGCCATAAATGCATTAACAATATAGCTTTGACCTACAGTAGAATCAATAGAACCTAAAAGCGCTACCGAACATCCTGCAATTCCTGCTAATCCAGATCCGAGTGCAAAGGTAATATTGTCGACTTTTCTAGAATTGATCCCCATACACTGTGCCATGGTTCGATTTTGCATAACCGCACGAATCTGTTTTCCAAAATTCATTCGATACATGACAAAACCTAGGATACATAAACATAGTACAACCATCACAATAATAAAAATTCGATTATAAGAAAAGGTTACACTACCCACTGCCAAACCACCTTTTAGGAATTCAGGAGCATTCACATTAACCCCTTGTGCTCCAAAGATACTTCTTGCAAGTTGTTGTAGGATCAAACTAATCCCAAAGGTTGCTAGCAAGCTATCGATTTCCCTTCCATAAAGCTTTGATATCACGAAGGTTTCAAGAATACTTCCTAGCAAAAACGCTACCCCAAATGCAACTGGAATTGCTGCAAAATAATAAAAATCCATCATACTCTCAGGTAAAAATGTTGCAAAGAGCTCCTGCACAACAAATGTCATATATGCACCGATCATAACGAATTCGCCGTGAGCCATATTGATTACCTTCATAAGACCAAATGTGATTGCTAACCCTATGGACGTCAACAATATGATCGAACTAAGACTAAGCCCATTAAATACAGTTGTGATAAATTGTTCCATATCGATTCCTCTACCTTCCCTACGCTACATAACGCACGTTAGGTTTGCAGATAACCGTTATGTATCTGCAAACCTACCATCATTTCTATGGTTTTCTCTATATCGCTATTTACTCGATTGGTTGAAGCCCTGCTTCTACCGCCCAGTCATAAGTAGTCAGATATGGATCTGGCTCTACTGCTGTGTCTGTTGCATACACCTCATAGATGAGTCCATCTTCAGCAACTTTTCCAACTCGAACTGGTTTTGCTAAATGTTGATTTTCTCCATTGATTGTTACCATTCCCTCTGGTGCATCAAAGGAAACTTCGCCTGTTTTAATCGCTTCTAACACAGCATCCACTTCAAAACTTCCTGCCTTTTCACAAGCTGCTGCCCATAAGTACACTGCGTCATAAGCTGCTTCTGCTGGATCAGAAGTCACGCGCTCTTCTCCAAATTTTTCTTTGTATGCAACTACAAAATCTGCATTTTTCTCTGTTTCTGTTGTTTGATAATAGTTCCATGAAACGAGATGGTTCTCTAAAATTTCAGCTCCAATAGCCGCAACTTCTTCCTCTGCAATGGAGAATGACATGGTCATATAATCCTCACTGGTATAGTTTTTCTCTGACATTTGTTTAAAGAATGACACATTTCCAGTTCCATTTAATGTATTGATAATCACCTCTGGTTGAGCCGCTTCAATTTTACCAATAATTGCTGAAAAATCTGTTTGATCCATACTAGCATATTCTTCTCCAACAACAGTTCCACCATTTGCTGCAAGCTGTGCTGTAATGATCATGTTCGCTGTTCTTGGGAACACATAATCAGATCCTAGTAAGAAGAATTTGGTATATCCTTGCTCCAACAAGTAATCGATTGCTGGAACAATCTGTTGGTTTGGTGCTGCACCGGTATAAATGATATTTGGCGAAGATTCCATCCCTTCATATTGTACTGGATAGAATAACAATGAATTGTAATCTTCAAATACTGGCTTTACTGCCTTTCTCGAGGAAGAAGTCCAACAACCAAATACTGCTGCCACTTTTTCGCTATCCACTAATTTTTCTGCTTTTGTTGCAAAGGTTGATGGTTCTGATGCTCCATCTTCTTCTACGTATTCAATCTGCATTCCTAGTACACCACCTGCTGCATTAATCTCTTCAATTGCAAGTACCTCAGCATCTCGAACTGCTTTTTCACTGATTGCCATAGAACCTGTTAGCGAATGTAGTAGACCCACTTTAACTGAATCTCCTTGTAAACTTTCTGAAGAATTTGTTTCCCCAGAAACTGCTTCCCCACTACAAGCCGTTAATGATAGCAACATTGCTCCTGCTGTTGTTAGTGATACTATTTTTTTCAAAAATTCATTCTTCATAATATTCTCCCTTTACTTCTTTTTATTTTTTTAAGCTATATATAGCAACAATGG
>CAYJKD010000150.1:0-7021 GCA_964370595.1 uncultured Lachnospiraceae bacterium | reverse complement strand
TCTGTTGCACCATCAGCCTCATATGTTACTGAATATGCATTATTTACAATTCCATTGATATGCCATCCGTTTCCTTCACTTTTTATAACATACCATGTGATATTCGTTGCATCACTTAGGCTTCCTACCTTTTTATTAAAATCACTTAAAGCAGCTTCTTTTTCTTGGCTTGAAAGTAAAGACTCAAAACCACCTAATGTTGTTGGGATATTATAATTTTTAACGATTTCATTTACTGCATTTGCTGCTCCACTATTATCACTATTACTACCAATATGCCAAGTAGAGACACTACTACTTCTAGCACTAGGATTGATATTGGTCAGTTCATTTGATGGGTTAAAATTCACAGTTGCTGTATATACAACACTTTCTGCTTCTGCTCTTGGAAAATAAAACTTCGTACTCATTCCTGATAAACCATATGTTTCAATAAAAGATTCAACACTGCCAGTTCCAAGCATATCGTTGTGTAAATATAATTGAATGCTCATATCTTGATTTACTACATCCCATTGTGCGTATAAGTTAAGAATTCCACCTTCACTTGTTACTTCTTTAATCTTGTTACCTACTACAAAATCAGTTCCTGTTCCATCAGATTCTGTATTCCATCCTACAAAATGTATTATCTGAGATAACATAATCATTGGTAATGTTCTCATCATTTTTTGTATGATCTTTGGTTCTTGCATCATTAGCATGGTAAATTACAGTTGTAATCTCTGTTTTATTTTCATTTTGTAAAGAAAAATCATGATTCCCAACTAATGTTGCTTGGTAGGTAAACACCATGGTCTCCCATGTATTTTTTTTATTTGGATCTTCTCCTTCTCCATCCCATGCAAGGGTTACATCACCATTATTATCTGAAGAAGCATTCGCATTGCTTGCTGTCGCATTACTATTCGTTGCTACACCAGTTTCATCGTCTTCTTCTGAATAGTATACATTAAATTCATAATTTCTATTTTCAGTTGCTAAGTAAGCAATATCATCAAGATTTGCAATACTATTATCTGGTAAGATAACTTGTTCAATGGTTACATCACTAGGAGCATTTAATTCAAGCTCAATTAGCTCTCCCCCTTCAATCAGTTCAGAATCAAAAGAATAACTCCACTCATCGTTGGTATCACTTGCCCATGTTGTCATAACACTTGTGTTTTGAATCATTAGTCCTGCAATTAATCCCCATGCAGTTATTCTTTTTTGAAATGATTGTAATCTTCTTTTCATTTTTTCCCCTTTAAATTTTCTCATCTATATTCGTATTTTTATCGTTCTGTATATTAGGATACGTGAGCTTTTAAAAAGGTTCATTAAATTCAAATTATTTTATTTTTTATACTTACGGCTCTATTGCTGTGGGAATATATTTTTTGTAAAGTTGATAAAAATCCCTTGCTTTGATATTTGAAAACCACTTTTTATCAACCACACAATAACGATTTCCTTCTTGCTTACTTTTTAAATCACAAGAGTTAGGGAATACAATTAAATCTCCATTTGACGCATAGAAGTCACACAACTCTTTCTTTGTTATTGCCTGTATAACTGTTTCTATCACTTTTCTTTCTAAACGTTTTGTTCCACAAATATAAGAAGGAACTAAAAATACACCTTCTTTTGGTATCTCAATGAAACTATTTTTATTATCCGCTCTCAAAGCATATACAGATGGTACTAGTGCTGTCATACTTTGTCCCTTCTGAACATTTGCAAATGCTTCTATCGGCATATTTACTATTTTTGCTTTTTTTAATAATTTAGAAACTTTTTTTTCATCGTAATGGCTCCAAAGTGCCTTTACTACACTTTTAGCGGCGGAATTATTAATTCCTCCCAAAGAAAGATTAGGGATTTCTTCAATTGAAGAATTTGTTGAGAATTCTTTATCCTTTGTATAATATACAAGAGGAATCGCTAGTAGTGGAAGTAGTGTATTATCCCGCTTTACTGCTTGTAGTGCATCGCACTCTCTTAAATTTACCATACCATCTAGGTTATGCAGTTGGTCTTCTAGTTTGTTAAAAATACGTTCATCCTCAAACACTTCTAAATCAGCGCTTACGATGATATCTGGAATAACTGCATCTTTTTTTGCTAGGTATTCTGCCATATGTTCCCCATATCCTAAACCAAAGTAACGGGTTTTCAAGCAAATTCCAGTTTCAAGTAATTGTAATTTCATCTGCTCAATATATTCCTTTTCTTTCTTATGTAATATGCAAATATTATTCCAATACATTAACACCTCTATCATTGCAAATAGTCTCCTTCCTTCAATTGTTGTTGCAACCATTTTTTATATTTATATTCTTCTGATATTTTGTTGTATAACTCTTCTTCTTTCTCACTTCTTTCCACTATTTTTTCTATTCCTCCACAAGATAAAATTATTCTTTTTTTCGCCATTAATGCTGTATGAACATCATGGGTTACTACGAACACCAATTTGTTTTGCCCAATTAATAGTTCTAATGCTTTTTCTTTGTCAATACCTGCATTCTCGATTTCATCGATTAAAACAATTGGCGAATCACAGATATATGATAAATCAGCAATCATTACTGCCCTTGTTTGACCTCCACTCAATTCATTTAAAGAATCCTCTAACCGAACCTCTTCACTCGTTATGGTGTTTGCAATTTCTAGCACACGATTACAATCAATCATTTTATTCCTACATTTTCCATGAAGTATTAAAAATTCTTCCACAGTAACATCCAATACAAATCGCATATTTTGGCTTAAATGGGCAATTAGTTCATCACTTTTCATTCCTGATTTTCCATCTATTTTCACTTTACGTTTTGTGACTGTTGTTCCATCTGCAAGTTGTTCCATATCTTTGATTAATCTACTTTTTCCTGCACCTGTATTTCCTACAATTGCTATCATTTCTCCTCTTTGAAATGATATAGATTCATAATTTTCCCTTTCTCCATTTTTATTTGTTCCAGCCATAATCGTTATTTCATTCATCCTCTATTCATCCTCAAAATTAATTTTCCCTATAACTCCTTGTTGGTAGTTTTCTCCAACTCTTATCTCCCCTACACAATAAGAACAAACTCCACTTGGCATTGGAAATCGAAGAGAATCCCCTTCATAATCATCCACAAATTTCTGTTCTGCAATCCATTTTATAAAGGGCTCCATTCCATAACCTGCTACACAATCAACGCAAAATAATTCTGCAGTTGGATTTAACTCTTGTATTTTCCATTTATAAATTTCACGCTCTGCTTGAGAAATCATATCTATTTTTGTCAGTATAATAAAATCAGCCTGTGTCAGCATAGGTCCTAATGTAGCAGGTGCTTTACTACTAGACATACTATCGATTATACAACCTGCTACCATCTGCTCTGTTGCAGGTGAACATCTATGACACAAACCAGCTGTTTCAATCAATAGGGTAGAGCAATTATTTTTCTTAGACCAACTCCATAACTCTGGTAGATTTGATACAAGAAAATGATCTGGACATATATCTCCCCCAATTCCAACTACACAGGGATATCCCATTCCCTTAACAACCTCACCATCTTGTGTTTGAATACAATCAATTTTGCAAACACAAGGATTTTCTCCCATGGTGGTCAAACCTTTCAACACATGCTTTAATACTGAAGTTTTCCCAACTGCCGATGCCCCAGATAACAGAATTGTTTTTAGCATAATTACCCTCTTTTCAATAAGTTAGGTTTAACTTACCACATTGAATTATTTTTGTCTGTCTCATACGATACAAATTGACAAAAGAGTAGCTTTATGATATTATTTTAGTTAGTTTTATCTAACTGTTGTTTTTTATTTGGAGATTTTATATATGGATAATATTCAAGACACTTTAAATCAATCTGCATTTTTATCTGGTTGCGAAATTTCACATGATTTGATTATCATACGTAACTATAAAAAAGGGGCCTATGTATCTGATCTCATAGATGATACTCCTTGTGTTGTTTTAGTGCATTCAGGTATTATTTCTGTTTTTCTACTTTCTGTAGATGGAAAAGAAACTCATTTAAATAACCTTTCTAGAGGTAGTTGTTTTGGAGTTAGTAACTTACTCTGTAAATATGATCTAGAAACAACGTTGCAGTGTAAAACAGATACAACATTACTTTATATTCCAAAAAAAAGAGTGATTGAAATCATGCAAAGTAATTCCACCTTAGCGATGAAATATGCAACTTATTGCAATGAAAAAATCAATTTTTTGATTCAACGAATCGAATATCTCTCAATCCAATCTGTGGAAGAGAAACTCATACAATATATACTCGTAAACAATACTACCAAAAATATTGTGCACCTAGATACTTCCAAAGAAAAATTGGCTTCTTACCTTGGAGCAAGTCGTGCTTCTTTATATAGAGAATTGTCAAAACTAGAAAATCTTGGTATGATTAACTACAGTAAAGATGCCATTTTTGTTTTAGATGAGAATGCGCTTAAAAATATGCTTTACAAATCAATTTAAGGAGATTAATATGAAAAAAACAACAAAATTATTATTATCAACATTACTATCTGTATCCCTACTTTCTGGATGCACCACTGCTACTCCAGAGCCAACCACTGTAGCTCCCGAAACCACTACAGTAGCTGAAACTACTTCTCTTGCAGAAACAGAAGCAACTGTGGCTGAAACCACTGCCGAAGAAACAAGTGTTGCTGAGACCACTGAGCAAGTAGATGTTCGCATTGTTGCCTTAAAAGGGCCTACTGCTATGGGAATGGTTCAAATGATGGATGGTGTAGAAAACGGATCGATCAATGATAATGAATATACATTTGACATGGTAACTGACGTAAGTACCATTGCACCAATGATTGCAAAAGAAGAAGTTGATATGGCTGCTGTTCCAGCAAATCTAGCTTCTGTACTATACAACAATACAGATGGCGCTGTTCAGGTAACCAACATCAACACCTTAGGAGTCCTTTACATTGTAGAAAATGGAAATACGATTATTTCTATAGATGATCTAAGAGGTAAAACAATTTATGCATCTGGGAAGGGAGCAACTCCTGAATATGCACTTCGTTACATCCTTTCTGAAAATGGAATTGACCCAGATGCTGATGTGACCATTGAGTGGAAATCAGAACATGCAGAATGCCTTGCAGCTGTAACAGCAGAAGCGAATGCAATTGCAATGTTACCTCAACCTTTTGTTACTTCTGGTCTTATGAATGCAGAAGGTGTTAATGTTGTATTAGACTTAAACAAAGAATGGGATTCTATTCAAGAAGATGAAGAAAATCCTTCTGCATTGACTACTGGTGTTCTTGTAGTAAGAACAGAGTTTGCTGAAGAAAACCCTGAAGCTGTAGAAGCATTTTTAAATCACTATGAAGCCTCTGTTTCCTATGTAAATGAAAATCTTGAAGATGGAGCCGCTTTAGTTGGAAAATATGAAATTGTTCCTGAGGCAGTTGCATTAAAAGCAATTCCAGCTTGTAACATTACCTATATTGCTGATGCTGATATGAAAGAAACATTAAACGGTTACTTAACTGTATTATTTGAGCAGAATCCTGCTTCTATTGGAGGAACCCTTCCTGATGATGCATTCTACTATGGAAACTAAGAATAAAAAAGAATCGATTAAATTGTGGTCTATTGCACTTGCCATTTTTATATGGCAAGTAGCTGCCATGATTATTAATCAACGTATATTACTTGCATCTCCTCTCTCGGTGGTGAACCTATTATGGGAACTCATCCAGACAGGAGATTTTTGGGTATCTATCGGTTATAGTTTTTTGCGAATTATTAGTGGATTCTTAGGTGGCACTATCTGTGCTATACTATTTGCCATCCTTGCATCCAAAATCTCCTTTATCCGAGATTTGCTCGCACCCTTTATGGTAACCATTCGAACCATACCTGTGGCTTCCTTTGTAATCCTTGCACTGATCTGGTTTTCTGCTGATAACTTAGCTACCTTAATCAGTTTTCTTATGGTGTTACCAATTATCTATATCAATGTATTGGAAGGAATTCGAAATACTGACAAGAATCTTTTAGAAATGGCTAAGGTTTTTCGCATTAGCAAGTGGAAACAACTTCGCTATATTTATCTGTTCCAAGTATTTCCATACTTTGTTTCTGGATCGAAAATTGCCTTAGGATTATGTTGGAAATCAGGAGTGGCTGCAGAAGTCATTGGAATTCCAGAAAATTCTATTGGAGAAAATCTATACAATGCTAAGATATTTCTTGATACCCCATCACTATTAGCTTGGACTGTTGTAATTATTCTAACTAGCACTTTGTTTGAAAAGATCTATCTTGGTTTACTTGGGTGTTTTTCTAGATTTATGGAAAGATCTTAAATTTAGTAGATAAAGTTTAAGTTAAATGATATTTTATATATTACTCATTATTCATTTCAGAAAGGAATCTTGACATGCCTACCAAGAAGATTACCCTTACTAATATTTCGAAATCATTTGGAGATAATCAAGTTTTATCTAATTTCTCTGCTGAATTTCCACAAAACCAAGTCACTTGTATCATGGCTCCTTCTGGGAAAGGCAAGACGACTTTACTTCGTATCTTAATGGGATTAGAAACTGCAGATTCTGGGCTTATTACAGGGTTAGAAGAAAAAACGATTGCTGCTGTCTTCCAAGAAGAACGTTTGTGTGAAAATCTATCTGCCCTTACTAATATTTCAATTGCTACCTGTTGTTCAAAATCCATCATTGAACAGGCTTTAGTTGAAATAGGGCTAAAAGATTCTATTATACTCCCTGTATCTAGTCTATCAGGAGGAATGAAAAGAAGAGTTTCCATTCTCCGTGCCATTCTTTCTGACTCAGATATTTTAATCCTAGATGAGCCATTTAAGGGACTTGATGAAGAGATGAAAACTCTTGTAATTAATATGGTAAAGCACTATATTCAAAATAAAACTGTAATTCTCGTCACTCATATTGAAAAGGAAGGAATTGATTTAGGTGCATCCTACCAAATAAATTTATAGGCTAGAATTCA
>CAYJKD010000149.1:0-7047 GCA_964370595.1 uncultured Lachnospiraceae bacterium | reverse complement strand
AAATAAAGAATGGTTTTTTCAACATCAGTCTGCTGCAAGGCGATTTGAAGCATTTCTTCAGATAAATCTACTCCAATCATATCATATCCTTTTTCTGCCAACATACGCGTTATGACACCTGTTCCGCATCCCAAATCCAACAATAACCCTTCTGTAATTCCATACTCTTTTAATTTCTTTTGTATAAAACAAAACCAAGTTTCATATGGTACATCATCCATAAACATATCGTACACTGATGCAAAACTTGTATATGCTTCCATTTTTACCCCTTATCCATTTTCAAAGAAACGGTAGTAGATGCATCACATTGATGTCCTACTACCGTTCTTTTTGTTAATTATTAGCCACAACACTTTTTGAATTTTTTTCCACTTCCACATGGGCATGGATCATTTCTACCCACTTTTTCTTCGTTACGAACAGTTCCAGAAGCTTTTTGATCTTTATAAAGATCTTTTCTCTTTTCTTCTGATAAAATTTCTTCCCATTGAGGAAGCTCATAAAGCCAATTAGCTCTTGCCCCTACCATGTTGTAGTATAGCTTTTCTGGATCAATTTCAATTTTAACAGTAGTATCTTCTTCCATTGTATCAATTGGATTTTCATATCCTTTTAAGCTTTCGCTAATTCCATCTAGGAATCCTGTCATAATTAAAACTTCTGTTTCAAATTTATCAGCAAGTTCCTTTACTGTGCCTTCTAATACTTCATTAGGATTTGATAAAATTTTCTCGTATATTCCTTTTTCAATATAAAAATAATTATTCCATAAATTTTCTTTTTCTTTATCACTCAACCCTTGTCCATATGCAAGGTTTCTCCATGTTTCTAATAATGCCATGATCTATTCCTTTCTTAACTCATGTTTTTTCCTATAATATTATATACCATAATTTCTATTTTTGCAATCGGTAAAGATACTGTGGAATTCCATTTACCATTGGACGTTTGATTTCTCCTTGAATTAGCCCCATCACATAGTCAATAAACGCATCACTAATATCATTTTGATTACCAATAATCCATTCTGCTGGAACTGGTTTTTCTTTATTACATACTTCATTCACATCTACTGTTTTGCATTGTATTTCGTACGGATTTGCATTCACTCGTTCAAACGCGACCATCTTACCAGTCTCGCCATTCAAAGCAGCTATCACTCCATTTTCTCCTGCCATAATCGCTTCTTTCACATCTGTCTCTGATGCAACCATACCAGAACACCTTTGTGTAATATTTAATTCTACGGAACGAGCTTTGATTCCAAAACGATTTCTAACAAAATTTTCTAATACCTTCCCACAACCTGCTAACATTTTATGACCAAAGTTATCCACCTGTACAGAATCTGCATATTCACAGATAAACGTTCCATTTGAATCAGAAATCCCCTCTGATACACATACCACTACATTATTCGTTTTTTCAAGTGCTAATTCTAAATCTTTTGCAAACAGCTCCATTTCAAAATTCGACTCAGGTAGATAGATGAGAAGAGGATTATCTCCTTTGTGTTTTCTTGCTAACACACTTGCAGCTGTTAACCATCCTGCATGGCGTCCCATAAGTTCAATAATCGTAACTGCTTTTTGCTGATACACTTCTGTATCTAGCACCATTTCTCGTACTGAAGAGGCTACATACTTTGCAGCACTTCCATATCCTGGTGTATGATCTGTTAATACAAGGTCGTTATCTACTGTTTTAGGAACTCCAATAAAACGGATTTCACTTTGAATTTGTTCTGCATATCGAGATAACTTACTTACGGTATCCATAGAGTCATTTCCACCAATATAAAAGAAATAACCAATATTTAACTCATTTAAGCGTTTAAATAATTCTGGATAAAAAGTTTCATTAAGATCTTGTGGTAATTTATAGCGACAAGACCCTAAATAAGCTGCCGGAGTAATAGGTAAAAGTTCTTGTTGCTCTTTTGTCAATTCAACTCCCATATCCATATATTTTCCTTGTAAAAATCCTTCGATTCCATAAAGCATTCCATACACATGGCCTATGTCATCTGATTTTTCCAATCCTTTCTTCAATACACCATACAGGCTTGCATTAATGACTGCTGTTGGACCGCCTGATTGTCCTACTATGATATTTTTCATATGAGTTATCCTCACCTTTCTACAATATACGTTCTATGATACCTTATCACTAAAGATTTTTCTATAGTTAATCGTTAAATTTATACAAAACTATATTTCATTTCATCGATACAAGTTGCATCAAAGAACAGGATTTCTTGCCTTCCCTTCTCTATAAAACACTTCAAACTCCTTATAACCTTCTCTTTATATTTTTTGCGTGATTAATAATTCTACGGCTAAACGTTCTTGTAGTTTACCTGTTTTTACTGCTTCTTCTGTATCTACACAAAGGTTTACATACCCTAGCATTTGCTCTTTCGTGAACTGTTTTGCCTGCAGCATTACCTTCCCCACAATAAATGGTTGTAATTTTAATTTTTTTGCAATAATGGCTTTATCGCTACTTGATTTCATTAATTCTTTCACTTGTAATAACTGGTTAAACTGTCGTGCAATCAAAAATAAAATTCGCATAGGTGGTTCTTTTAATGTCAGCAAATCCTCATATAGCAGCATTGCCTTCTTAGTTTGTTTATTTGCAATCGCTGTTATCATATCAAATATTTTATTCACAACACGAACTGTACAAATTTCATCGATATCTTGTTTCATAATAACATCACGACCAAGTGTATAACTGATTAATTTTTCAATCTCCATTCGAATATGTTCCATATCGTCTCCAGTAAGACTAAGAAAATAATCCATGTTTTCTACTGATATTTTTTTTCCCTCTTTCCCAAGCATGCCACCAGCCCAACGAGCAAGCTGTTTTGTATCTTGACGTTCCATTAGCGAAACATATCCGAGTTCATTTACTGTTTTATATAATTTACCCCTTTTATCTACTTCATTCTCTACAAAAATAAGAATTGTACTTTCAGGTATTTCCTTCAAAGCCATAAGTAAATTATCATTTGCAGATTTAAAAAAACCACTATTTTCTATTAATATTAGTCGATATTCAGCAAAAAACGGCATCGTATTTGCTAATGAAATCACCTCATTTACATCAATTCCTTTTCCTTCAAAATAAGAAAAATTCATAGTATCATTACCAATTATTGATTGCTTCATTTGATTTTTATAGCTATTTTTTAGAAATGTTTCTTCTCCATAAATTAAGTACAAAGAAGAAAATGTTCCATTTTTTATATGCTCACTTAATATTTTCAATGTTTATGACCCCTTCTATCCATTACTACCTCGCCTATGATTATAACTTGAACATAACAATTATTCAACTTTGTTTTAAATTAGTTATGGTTTTAAAAATGTTGTCCATCGAACAAGTTCTCCATCTGACCAAAGAGTAATTGCTCCTGACTCATCTGTTTGCCACCATGTCACATTAGCCTCTTTCATTCTCTCTAGCACCTCATCATGAGGATGCCCATACATATTATCTTCGCCACAAGAAATGGTTGCCCACATAGGGTTTAGGTAATCTAACCACATTTTTCCTGTAGATGAATTTGAACCGTGATGGGCTATTTTTAATACTTGTATTTGTTCTAAAGAATAATCATTACGCCGTTCAATTAGTAATTTCTCTTGTTCTTCTCCCATATCTCCAGTAAACAATATTTTTAATGTTTTGTACTGAAGCTCTAGCACGAGGGAATCTCCATTTATATCATTTCCTATATCTGTTTCTTCTGGGAATACGCATTGCAGTGTAGCTTCTCCAACGTTCAATGACTCTCCTGCTTGCATCCAATAAATCTTTGTTCCAGAATTAATAGCCTTTTCTGTAATTTCTTCATAATCCTCCTTATTTTTTCCTACAATAGGTAAGACCAAATATTCTATATCAATTCCGTCCTTTTGGTTTAACATCTCTAAAATTCCACTAAAATGATCTTGATCTGCATGTGTTACAAAAACGAATTCTATGGTTCTCACACCTTTAGACTTGAAATAAGGTTCTAATCGATATTCCCAAAGATTTTTGATGCTTGTACTTCCGCCATCAATCAGTATATTTTGATTTCCAATTTCTATATAGTTACAATCGCCTTGCCCTACATCTAAAAATGTTACTTTTATTCCATTTGAAGGAATTTCAAGTAGTAATCCTCCTAAAAACAATGGAATTAAAATGTAATATATCATCTTTTTTTTCTTTTTTATCACTATATGTATTAATAAAAAAACACCTATATAATACACTATAATTTGAATCCAAGTCGGCTTTCCAATTACTATATTTGCATAAGGTAATTTCTCAAAAACTAAACAAATCCATTCATAAAACCGCAAAATATAATACCCCATCCCAAAAGAAAATTGACCAATCTCATAAAAAAAATAAGATAAAATAATTCCACTAATTCCAGACATCAAAACCAGCCCCATAAGAGGAATAACAATAATATTTAATATTACTGAATAGGTTGGTATTTCAAAATAATGATATAATATAATAGGTGTAGTCCCTAATTGAATGCCTAAACTTATAAAGAAGCTTTGATAAATTTTCTTAGAAAACTCATATGATTTTAAAATTTCTAATGTAATTGCCACACCGAGTACTGCTAAAAATGACAATTGAAATCCAGCTTGCGTTATTCTATATGGACTATTTAACACCAATACCTGCTCTTATAACTGATGTAGATCCACCTGCCAATTCAATATATATAAGGATTATAATACTTGAAACAACCGCTGCTATATGATAATCAGCTCCTGTTTTTCTCATTAGTGTATAGATTGATAAACCAAATAATGACATATGTAATCCACTAATTGCTAATAGATGTGATATACCATTTCGTTGATAAAGATCTTTTATTTCTTCTGTCAAATCAGCTTTTTCTCCTAGCAAAACAGCCTTATAAATCCCAGAATCAGATTCTGCAACCTGATCTAAGTTCATTTGTAATCCTAAGGATAATTGTCTTATCGTTTCCCGATATCTATTTGATTTTTCATTGGTTATTTTTATGGATTTTGATTTGATTTCATAAGATATTTTTTTAGAATAATAATAGAAAGCTTGATGAAATTCTCCTTGATTTCTAGGATATGAAACAGGCGAAATACTACCTTCACAAATCACTTCATTTCCTATTTTTAGATATGCTAATTCATTACTTGATTGTACTTGTATATTTCTAATCTGAATGTTCTGCCCTCTTCCAATGATATTACAATCATTTAAAACTAGTTTTGCTCCAAACGCAGATTGTTCAATTGATATTACAGTTCCATTTACTGTTATAACATCTCCTTGTAAACCATATGCTAATTCTTTTTCTAATACATTGTCTTCTACTTGCATTCGCAATGCTCCCAATAAGAAAAACACAAAAGGCAAAAATAATTTCCATCTATTTTTGCCTTTATTTGTATAAAATAAACTTATAAATATTACTACCAATAGGCTTATAGGAAGTATGAAATAAAACTGAAAAAATACAATTACAATGCCTAGTACAAATGCCATTGCGTACAAAAACATTGGTCTCTTAATTATTTTCGCCTCCAATATAATCTAGATTTCTTTCGAATAATGTATTTAACGAAACACTTTCCCGAAACACATTATCTTGAACCCCATTAACCGATATTTGTATTTTATTTGCTTTTGAAACTTCTGAAATTGAATTTACGATTGAGTAAATTGGAATTTCAGCCCCTACTTCTAATGTGTTATTTAAAAATGAATTGTCAAAATTAATATAACAAACATTATCTGTAATTGATACGCTTATTACTTTTACATCTGATTGTAATACAGGTTGTAATCCAATTATCATAGGTCCCTGTATTAATTCATCAATAACAATTCGTTCAAGAGAAGTATTTATATCATGAACCACCTCTCTTGTTTCGGGAATTAAATATTGCCCACTTTCATCTGCAAAGTATAATGTCAATGTAGCCTTTTCATAGGAATTCACATCTCCTATACTCTCAATAAACTCGCTTCCACTAATTGGTCCTACTGGATTTTGATTTCCATCTAGAAGAGGTTGATCACCTACAAAAATACTAATATATTCAACTCCTGGAAGTTGTGTAAATGTTTTAGAAAGTGCTGCTCTACAGAGGATTTCTCTATGGCTATGCATTCCGCTATAATTATTATCAAAATATAAATTTAAAATCCCATCAACAAGGCGGAAACTTTCAAATTCAATTTTACTATCAAGTGCTGGAAGTGCATCAACATCATCTGGAACTTTTAAAAACATCTGCATGAGTGTATCAACTAATTGTTCTGTTTCTACTGTAGATGTTTTATATTCATATGGTTGCAACTTGGTCCCATTGGGGTTTAAATAGTAAATACGATAAGAATCTTCTGGATACTCTTCTTGATCGGAATTCATGAAACACCCTGATAAGCACACCATAACTATAAACAATATGATCCATCGGATTTGCTTCATCTTCCACCTCCTGATTTTGCAATATAATTAAGTGGAATTCTCACTGTGAATGTACTACCTTCCCCTTCTTTACTGCTTAATTTAATTGCTCCCTCGTGCATAAGAACAACATTTTTTGTAAGTGCAAGTCCTAGCCCACTTCCTCCTGTTTCTCTAGATCTAGCTTTATCTACTCGGTAAAACCGATCAAAAATACGTTCTTGAAATTCTTCTGGAATTCCAATTCCTGAATCAGATACTTTGATATAACAAAACTTATGATCTGCATCAACATTTACCTTTACCCAACCTTCGTTTGTATTATACTTTATTCCATTTTCTATTAAATTACTTATAGCTAAAGATAATTTCATCTCATCTATATCTGCTACTACTTCTCGCATACTTTCATAAATCAACTGAACTTGCTTTTTATTAGCAATTGGGCGCAACCTCTTTAGTATTTGTTTCAAAAACACATTGATGTCAACTTGCGTTACATTAAGTTCTGCTTCCGATTTATCCATTTTTACGAGAGACAGCAAATCATCAATGATCTTACT
>CAYJKD010000148.1:4047-7060 GCA_964370595.1 uncultured Lachnospiraceae bacterium | reverse complement strand
AAGTACCTGTTATTGCTATCGCTACGCAAGAGCATGTATTCTCTAAAATGATATCAAACATTAGAGAAGTGAAGGCTAGAGATGCCTTTATTATCTTACTTACAAAAGAATCCTTTGAAGTTGAAGATAGCCTTGCAGATGTCGTAATTCGTATTCCAGATGTTGATGATAAATTTACAGTATTCCCAATTGCAGTGGTATTACAATTAATCGCATACTATGCTTCTGATTTGAAAGGATTGGATGTAGATAAACCAAGAAATTTAGCAAAATCTGTAACTGTAGAATAGGAACTGTAAAGGGAGAGAAAATCCACTATGATTTTCTCTCCCTAGTTTTTGTTCTATCAATAACGAAATGAACTATCTTGTAAATCATTTATCAAACGAACGAATAACCAATAATTCCCATTATCTTGGTACATAGTAAAATCTTGATTCTGCAGAAGTAGCACCAAACATCGTTCCATTTGGAACATAAAACTCTGTGATTCTTGGATTTGTGGAATCGATCACAAACATCCCTAATTCCGTTCCATCATCTACAATCAGTTTTAACCCTAAATCAGCTCCAAACATTGCTGCAATATCTTCATCTAGAACTTCAAAAGAATATCTTCCGTTTCCGTACTTATATTCTTTTGTATCAGAGTCATACCAAGAAACTTCCATTGAAAAATCTGGTTTAAACGTTATGCTAGGTTTCATGGTTCGTGGATACTCATTTCCATCTATCGAACTAATATCACATACATATTTTCCCATTTGTAATCCATAAATAACGGTTGGCTGTCCATGGGTTGCAAGTGGGGTATTTGAATCTGGAATATCTGTATAATATGCATTTCCAAATAGCTGTAATCCAAGTGGTAGTAAATCACCATATCCACGTGGGGATGTATGAAGCACCTCCCAAGCAATTACAATCGCATCTGCTCGTCTAAAATCTAGTAAATCTGCATTAGCTGGAATAATACCAACTTCATAAGCAAAATTATAAGGGGCATCTTTTGTATAATATCCTTGGCTATCCATGTAATCTAGCCCTCTTAATAAGTAGGTTAAATAGGTTGCAGCATCAGCTTGCATATCTGGTCCAAAAAGTGCCTCTTCGTTTCCAAAAATCAAACCATTTTAATAGGCATATCCAACATAATTTTTAGACCACGCTGGCACATCTGTAAATGGATGCTCATATACATTGGCAGCAATCTCCTCTTCTAATCCAAAAAGACGTAAAAAAATCACAAGCGCTTCTGCACGCGTCATCGTTCGATCCAACCCTAAATCAGTATCTGATATTCCTTTATATAAATTTAAATCTCTTAATATTTCACCTTTTATGGTAGCATCTGCAGTATTATCAACCGGGGCAACCACTTCTTGTGTAACAAGTGAACCATTAATAACTAACGTTACTGCAATGCTCAAGTCTTCATACATTAAATCCATTTCACCATCTGAATTAATTCCAGCATAGGTATATTCTGGAACAATTACATTTATATGATACGTTCCAGGTGTTGTATTAATAGAAATGGACTCTTGAATCGCTCCTGTACCACCTGTTGCAATTCCATCAATTCGCTGTGATCCTAATGGTTTCGCTTGATCATTAATATCTACCCAAAAATCATACCCCACATCATTTCGATTTGGAGTAGCCATTACTTCAATGTTGAGGGGGATATCACTACTCATAACGGAAACGGAATATTCTTTTGATGAATTACCATACTCTAATGTAAACTCTGTAGGTGTGCCAATTGTAAGTTGTGCGGCATTGATACTTAGTGGAACCATAACGAGTGTTGCAATTACTAACATTGGTAAAAAAAATAACTTCTTTTTTCTCTGCATTTGAAACCCTCCTTCTGATATAATATCATTGATATATTTTTAATATATATAATTATTAAATTAATGTCAAGGTATTGATAGAAAATCTGAATTTTTTGCGAAATATATATTGAGATCATTTAAAGGAGGTTGCTAAATGGATCCAATAACAGAAATAAACTTTGTGAAAGCCATCAGTGACAAAGACGAGCGTGCACTAACCTATGTACTTGACCAATTTGGAACGTTAATAAAAAGTGTGATAAAAAAACATTTAGGTCTTTTGCCAAATTATAGAGAGGAATGCTTTAATGATGTACTATTAGCAATTTGGAATAATATTGAACAATTTGATTCTAATCGAAGTACATTTAAAAACTGGGTTGCTGGTATTGCACGTTATAAATCACTGAACTATGTTCGAAAATATATGGATGAGCTAACGATTCAAAACACAGACCAACTACTAGACTTAACCGATGATGCTGCAACAGGAATGCTTTTACAACAAGAACATACTGAGAATTTTGAAGCTATGATAAGTAGTTTGAATTCCAACGACCGAGAACTTTTCAAACGACTCTATTTCCATGAACAAGAAATTGATGAAATCAGTCGTCAAATGAACCTATCTGCAAATGTTATTTATAACCGACTTTCGAGAGGGAAAAGAAAGCTACGAACCTATTTAACAAAGGAAGGAAAATAAGATGAAAGAAAACATATATAATCTATTAAATGATATTGAAACCAATATTGATGAATATGAAGAAAATCAAATGACACAAGAAGAAAAAAATAAGATTTTAAATAATGATATATTAAAATATAAATTATTTACTGAGGAGAAAACTATGAATACAAAAGAAATCAAAAGCTAAAATCCACTAAAGAAATTTTTAATATCTGCAGCTTCTGTTGCACTTGTGGGATCCATCTCACTTGTTAGTGTAACCACATTTGCAAGTACTAACTATGTTGCTCATTCTATTGCAGATATTCTGAATCTAACTCATAATCTAGAACCATATGCTACCATTATAAATGAACCTATTACAAAAGGGGGAGTCACAGTAACCTTAAATGAAGTCATTTATGACCGAGCAAATAAAAAATTATTTGTTGCAACTTCTGTTACTTCGGAAGATGAAAATATGAAAGAATCTACCAAGTGG
>CAYJKD010000148.1:0-4037 GCA_964370595.1 uncultured Lachnospiraceae bacterium | reverse complement strand
ATATAAAGGAATCTTGGAAGTATGATTTTACGGCTAATGGAGATGAGCTATCGAAGAATACATATAATCATGAGATTAAAATGGATTATACCTTTGATAACGGAGTAAAGATTAAATTAGAAAATCTTACAATTAATCCAATTTCAACTAGTATTTACTATTCAACAGATGATTTAGTATTTTTCAATGATGTTGAAATAGTAGGAACTGATAGTTTGGGAAATTCTGTTAAATTTAACGAGCGGTTTGCAAGTAGTGGTATTGGAGGAGAATTGATACTAGATCAAGAAAATTATGAACTCACAGAGGAAGTTTCTTCTTTTACACTTCAACTTTATGTGCGTGAAACGGGATCTGATTTGGCTAATACAGAGTATGTAGCAATCGGAAATCCATTTATGGTACCAATTAAATAGCACTCTTATATAAAAAAAGTTAAGCGAAAAACTGCTTAACTTTTTTTGTATTGAGAATTATTCTGCTGATGTAATTTCTGTCGTATCTAAAAATTTACCATCTCTCCAGATTCTCTCTAGATCATAAAAAAGACGGTCCTCTTTATTAAATACATGAACAATAATATCTTTATAATCCATTAAAATCCAGTTTGCACTTTGATATCCTTCAATTTGAGCACAACGGATATCTAATTTTTCAAAGCTTTCTTCTACACTATCAACCATAGCTTGTACTTGATTTGTATTATTACCACTAGCAATAATAAAGTAATCAGCCATAACAGATACATCTCTAATATCAATTACTTGAATCTTTTCGCCTTTTTTTTCTTCTAATGCATGAAAAGCTAATTTCATCATTTCATTGGAATTCATCACTATGTTTCTCCTTATATCGTTTTTTATAATAATTATAAGTTTCTATGCTACCTGGATGTATGACCAGATCCTTTGACTTTAAATATTCTATGCTCCTTTTTGCAATGAGATAGACACAATCATCTAGGGACTGGAACGCTAATTTTCTTAACTCATCCAAATCAGGAATTTGCATTCTTCGTGGTTCTATGTAATCTGCAATATATACAATCATTTCTAATGGAGTCATCTCAGGACGCCCAAGGGTATGATATTGAATAGCATTTAAAATATCAGAATCATAGATTCCATATTTATACTCTGCCAAATATCTTCCAAAAGGCGCGTGAATGACCGCCGGGGAATCGTAATCATCTATTGATAAGATTACACCATATTTCTTGCATTTTTCTATTTGCTTCGTTACATTGGTATATTTTCCACAGTCGTGTAATAAACCAGCAAGCTCTGCCTTTTCAATTCCTTCACCATAACACATGGCTAATGCTGCAGATGTATATGAAACGCCTAATGTATGCTCAAACCTCTGACTTGGTAATTTTTGAGCAAGTCTTTCCCGTATTTTTACTATTCGCTCATTCATATATTATCCTTATTATAAATACGATGTTCTACTATATACTCAATTACCTTTGATGGTACAAACTCTGATACATCTTTCTGATTCTTAACTAGATTACGTATCTCCTGAGAAGAGATATCAAGGTTTTCATTGTGAAGCAAGATGATATTTGCATCATATTTATCCCTTAAGTAATTTGCTTGTTGTTGTATTGATTTGTCATGTTTTCGATATTCTCTACTAGCAACTAACAAAGTTGCTAAACCCATGACATTCCCAGGTTCATACCACTCTTCAATTTCATAAAGAGAATCTGCACCAATTATAAAATAAAATTGATCGACCCAATTATCTGCCTTCAATAGCTGAAGTGTTTGGGCCGTATAAGTATTACCTTCACGGTTTAGTTCAAAATCAGAAAACTTAATATACGGTATTTCTTCAATTGCAATTTCAACCATCTGTGCACGAATCTTTGACTCTGTAACAAAATTGAGTTTCTTGTGAGGTGGGTGATTGGATGGCATAATCCATACTTCATCTAAATCACATTCATAATACGCTTCTTTTGCTAACATCAAATGTCCTTTATGAATGGGGTCAAACGTTCCACCTAATATACCAATTTTACTCATAATAACTCCTTTATTTTAGAGGTTATTTTTTTGGTAGTACTATTTTTCTTTTTGCTTCATCTTTTGCTTCTTTATATAGTACAATTTTTTTACCGATTACTTGTACTACTTCTGCTTGGGTACGTTCTGCTAATACCTCAGCAATAGAACGACCATCATCTGCACAGTTTTTAAGAACAGATATTTTAATCAATTCTCTTGCATTTAGCGCTTCGCTAATGGCTTCTGTTACTTCTGGAGTAACACTGGATTTTCCAATTTGAAAAATTGGGTCCATAGTCATCGCAAGGCCTTTTAAATATGCACGTTGCTTACTTGTCATCTATTTTATTCCTCCTATTTGTAATAATCAAAGGCTAAATTATACATTTTAACCGTATCGCCTTCTTGAATTCCAGCTTTCTCTAGCTCTTCTAAAACACCACTTTCTTTTAAGAAGTTTTGGAAGAATCTAAATCCTTTTTCTGTTTCTAGGTTTGTATATCCAAGCATCTTATCAATTCTTGGTCCTTCTACTACATATGCACCTTCTTCATCAACCTCTACGGTATATGGAAGTTTGCTATCAGAACTATATATGATTTCAAATTCTTTTTCAAATACGACAGGTTCTTGTTCTACAGTTTGAAGTAGATTATATACGGCGTATAATAATTCCTTTACTCCTGTTCCACTTACAGCAGAAATTGGATAAACCGAAATACCATCTTTTGCAAAGGCTTCTTCTAACAAAGTAACAGGATTATCATCTTCTGAATAAACGGCATCCATTTTGTTTGCTGCAATAATCATCGGTCTTTTTAATAATTCTGGATTGTATGCTTCTAATTCAGCATGGATTGCCTGAATGTCTTCAACGGGATTTCTTCCCTCTGTACCTGCAACGTCTACTACATGCACTAATACCTTTGTTCGCTCAATATGTCTTAAGAAATCGTGTCCTAATCCAACTCCTTGGGAAGCTCCTTCAATCAATCCTGGAATATCTGCCATAACAAATCCAGCTCCACCATCTAAATCGACTACTCCTAAATGAGGGTTTAACGTTGTGAAGTGATAATTTGCAATCTTTGGTTTTGCATTAGACACACGTGAGATCAATGTTGATTTTCCTACATTAGGAAATCCTACAAGTCCTACATCTGCAATTACCTTAAGCTCTAACTGTACAAAAAGCTCAAATCCACTTTGTCCTGGCTGAGCATACTTTGGAGCTTGCATGGTTGAAGTAGCAAAATTCATATTGCCAAGTCCTCCACGACCTCCTCTAAGTATTGTTTCTCGTGTATTTCCAGCGGACATGTCCGCAATTACTTTCCCACTCTCAAAATCTTTGATAACAGTTCCTTCTGGAACTTTAATGATTAAATTGTCGGCATTTCCACCGTGGCAACGCTTCTTACCACCAGGCTCGCCGTCTTTTGCGATATATTTACGAATGTGACGAAAATCTGTTAATGTATTAAGACCTTTTTCTACTTCAAAGATGATGTCGCCACCTTTACCACCATCTCCGCCATCAGGACCGCCATTTGGAACATATTTTTCACGACGAAAACTTACATGTCCATCTCCGCCTTTTCCTGATTTAATAAATATTTTTGCACTATCTGCAAACATTATAACACCATACCTTTCAGTCAAAAAAGGCTTCATACTGTTAACTAGTATGAAGCCCATGAATTACTCGTTGATTGTTCTTGGATATACAGAAACTTGTTTCTTATCTCTGCCTTTTCTTTCGAATCTTACGATACCATCTACAGTCGCGAATAAAGTATCATCTCCACCACGTCCTACGTTAAGACCTGGATGAATTTTAGTTCCACGTTGTCTGTAAAGAATATTTCCAGCTAAAACGAATTGTCCGTCTGCTCTCTTAGAACCAAGTCTTTTAGACTCAGAATCTCTACCGTTCTTTGTAGAACCAACACCTTTTTTATGAGCGAATAATTGAAGGTTCATTTTTAACATTGCTTACACCTCCTTAAAACGAATTTTAAT
>CAYJKD010000147.1:0-7263 GCA_964370595.1 uncultured Lachnospiraceae bacterium | reverse complement strand
CTAATATCTTTCTTGCCACTAATGTTTCTACATGTTTTTGTAAAAATCGCTTTAATGGTCTTGCACCATATAAAGGTTCATATCCTGCATCTGCAATATATTGTTTTGCTTCTTTTGTTAATTCTACCTGTAGTTCTCTATCTTTTAATCGATTATTTACATCAACCAATAGTAAATCGATTATCTGGGTAATATCTTGTTTTCCAAGTGGCTTAAATAGTATTGTTTCATCTAAGCGATTAAGAAACTCAGGTTTGAAATAGTTTCCAAGAGAATTACTAACTTGCTTTTTAACCTCTGCTGATACTGTTCCTTCCTCTGTAATTCCTTCAAGTAAATAGTTTGAACCGATATTTGATGTCATAATTAAAATTGTATTTTTAAAATCTACTGTTTTTCCAGTTGAGTCTGTGATTCTTCCATCATCTAATACTTGTAATAAAATATGAAATACATCAGGATGTGCCTTTTCCACTTCATCAAAGAGCACAACCGAATATGGTTTCCTTCTTACTGCTTCTGTTAATTGTCCGCCCTCTTCGTATCCAACATACCCAGGAGGTGCTCCAATAAGTCTTGCTACAGAATGTTTTTCCATATATTCGCTCATATCAATACGAACCATATTTCCCTCATCGTCAAATAATGCTTCTGCTAATGCTTTTGCAAGCTCTGTTTTACCTACACCTGTTGGACCCAAAAATAAAAATGAACCAATCGGCTTTGTTGGATCTTTAATACCTGCTCTAGATCGAAGAATTGCTTCTGTAACTAGTTCCACACCTTCTTTTTGCCCAATTACTCGCTTTTGTAATTCTTGATCCAAATGAAGAACTTTTTCTTTCTCTCCCTCTGTCAATTTATTAATTGGGATATTGGTCCAACGAGAAATAATTCTTGCAATCTCTTCTTCTGTTACACTTTCTCGAACCAATGTCATCTCTTTTTGCTTCACTTTCTGTTCTTCTTGCTCTAACTCTTTTTGAAGCTCTGGTAGTTTTCCATATTGTAGCTCAGCAGCTCGGTTCAAATCGTAATTCTGTTGTGCAATTTTAATCTGCTGATTTACAGTTTCGATTTCTTCTCGCAAATTAGATAAGCGATTCACAGAAGATATTTCTATATCCCATTGAGCTTTTCCAGTATTAAATTCTTCCCGCAAATCTCCAAGATGTTTTCTAAGATTTTTTAATCGTTCTTTACTCAATCGATCCTTTTCTTTTTTCAATGCAGTTTCTTCAATCTCCAATTGCATAATTTTTCTTGATAGTTCATCTAGTGGAAGTGGCATTGAATCAAGTTCTGTTTTAATCAATGCACACGCTTCATCTACTAGATCTATTGCCTTATCTGGCAAAAACCGTTCTGTAATATAGCGATCCGAAAGTGTTGCTGCTGCAATAAGTGCAGCATCTTTAATTTGAACTCCATGAAATACTTCATATCGATCTTTAATTCCACGTAAAATGGAAATCGTATCCACTACCGTTGGCTGTTCCACAAGAACTGGTTGAAATCTTCGTTCAAGGGCTGCATCTTTTTCTATATATTTCCGATATTCATCAAGGGTTGTTGCACCAATACAATGTAGTTCTCCTCGTGCTAACATTGGCTTTAATAGGTTCCCTGCATCCATAGAGCCTTCTGTTTTTCCAGCTCCTACTATAGTATGAAGTTCATCAATAAATAAAATAATCTGTCCTTCACTTTTTTTCACTTCTTCTAACACTGCTTTTAATCGTTCTTCAAATTCTCCACGATATTTTGCACCTGCAATCAAAGCCCCCATATCCAGTGCAAATAATCGTCTGCCTTTTAACCCCTCTGGAACGTCACCACGAACGATTCTTTGCGCTAGTCCTTCTACCACTGCGGTTTTTCCAACCCCTGGTTCTCCAATCAACACAGGATTATTCTTTGTTTTTCTTGAAAGAATTTGAATCACACTTCGTATTTCTGAGTCACGACCAATCACAGGATCTAGCTTTTGATTTTTTGCTCGTTCCACTAAATCATACCCATATTTCTCTAGTGTGTCATAGGTAGCTTCTGGATTGTCATTGACAACCCTTTGATTTCCCCTCACATCTGATAATACTTGTAAAAAACGATTACTTTCTATTCCATATCTTTGAAATACCTCTTTTAGCACCTTATCTTTATGTTTGATCAATGATAAGAAGATATGCTCTACCGATACATAATCATCTCCCATCACTTTTGATTCATCTTCTCCATGAATCAGCACTTTGTTTAAATCGTTCCCAATAAAGACTCTACCACCACTAACTTTTGGTAATCGGTTAAGTGAGTTTTCCACATCATTTAGTAATAAATCTATATCAATCCCCATTTTCAATAATAATTTCTGAATTAAACTCTCTTCCATGGATAACAAGCTATATAATAGATGAATCTGATCAATCTGCTGATTTCCATAATCATATGCTACTTTTTCACAATTTTGGACAGCCTCCATAGATTTTTGTGTAAATTTATTAATATTCATAGGTGTTCTCCTTTTTCTATTTGTTATACAATGACTATAACATCATTTGTTAGCACTGTCAATAGGCGAGTGCTAATTTCTATTTTTCATTTATCTATTTCATTTAAAAACCTATATTTTTATACATAAATAAAAAACATTTAGAAACTATATTAATACTTCACAGTCTCTAAATGTCTTATAATCTAATAATGCTCTTTTATTTTAATTTGGTACTCCACAATTTCTTTTGAATCTAGGGGCGCTTCTCCTGTAATCAGATAATCACAGATGATTTCTACAGCTTTTTTCCCTTGATACTTTGGTTGTTGTGTCAATGTTGCTTTAATAACACCTTCTTTTAACATCGTACAAGTCGTTTCTATTTCATCAAAGCAGAATACAGATACATTTTTCTTGAGTCCTTTTACTGCTCTACACACACCATAAACTCCTGCAGCAACCACAAAAATCGTATCAATATCTGGATTCGTATGAAGCATTTTTTGAGTTTCTTCATAAGATAGAAAATCATCATCTTGACACTCTACTATAGATTTTATTACACATGGTTTAGGAAGAACTGCTTCAAATCCTTCCAATCGCCTTTTGTGTCCATAAATTTTTGTTGAACCTTGCACAATCCCAATGGTTGCCTTTCCTTGGCAAGCGAGTGTTATCATTCCTGCTGCTAATGTTCCACCTGAATAATAATCCGTACCCACATAAACCATTCGTTTTGTATCATTGATATCTGTATTTAACGTTATTACTTGAATATTATTACTTACCAATTCATTGATTTTATCCCTAATTTGATCATGATCGATTGGAGTAATTATCAATGCTGATATCTGATCTTGTAATTCTTGAACCATTTCAAGTTGTCGATTAATTTCATATCCTTTCATTGTCTTTACTACTACTTTTATTCCATAATCACTATAATTTTTTGCTGCTATAGAAATCCCCTCTAGCATCTCATCAAAAAAGTGATTTTCATCTGACGGAATAACAACCCCAACCACAAATCCTTTTTTTCTAGCAGCCAATGCTTTTCCAGCTAAATTAGGACGATACCCTAGCATTTTAGCGTATTCACGAACTTTTTCTTCTGTTTCTTTATTAACCTTTCCACGGTTATTAAGGACTCGGTCCACAGTTCCTCTCGATACACCACTGACTTCTGCTATCTTCTTTATTGTTACAGACATAGTTATCCTCCAATCCTTTTTTAATTATAAAATACTCGAGCACAAAAGTCAAACAAAAGAAATTGTGTAATATATCTAATTACACCCTTTGTTTATTGTTTATTTTAGAGATTGACACAACATAATAAACATTGTATTATAATTATGTGCTCGAGCAAATCGATGTAACAACATATAAGAAAGAGGGATATCATGAAAGAATACTTTAATGGAATTGAAGCAATCAAATATGAAGGTTCAAAATCAACGAATCCACTTGCATTTAAATATTATGATGCAAATCGTGTAATTCTAGGAAAAACAATGAAAGAGCACTTACCATTTGCAATGGCATGGTGGCATAACCTATGTGCAGAAGGATCTGATATGTTTGGAGCTGGAACTGCAGACAAAGCGTTCGGAGCCCAAAAAGGGACTATGGAACACGCAAAGGCAAAGGTTGATGCTGGTTTTGAATTTATGAAAAAACTTGGTATTGATTATTTTTGTTTCCATGATGTTGATATCATCCCAGAAGGTACATCCATTGCACAAACCAATGCTCGCTTAGATGAAATCTCTGATTACATAAAAATAAAAATGGAAGAAACTGGAATAAAATTATTATGGGGCACTGCTAATATGTTCTCTAATCCACGCTTTATGAATGGAGCAGGTTCTTCTAATTCTGCTGATGTATTTGCAAGTGCAGCTGCACAAATCAAAAAAGTACTTGACATCGTTGTAAAACTCGGTGGACAAGGTTATGTATTTTGGGGTGGCCGTGAAGGTTATGAAACTCTACTAAATACCGATATAAAATTTGAACAAGACAACATTGCACGCTTGATGAAATTATCGGTAGACTATGGTAGAAGAATTGGATTTGAAGGGGATTTCTTTATTGAGCCAAAACCAAAAGAGCCAATGAAACATCAATACGATTTTGATGCTGCTACAGCAATTGGATTTTTAAAACAATATGGTTTAGATAAAGATTTCAAAATGAATATTGAAGCAAATCATGCAACTTTAGCTGGACATACCTTCCAACACGAACTCCGTGTATCTGCCATTAATGGCATGTTGGGATCAATTGATGCAAATCAAGGTGACTTATTACTTGGATGGGATACTGATGAATTTCCTTCTGATGTATATAGTGCCACCATGTGTATGTATGAAGTGCTAAAAGCTGGTGGGATGAAACACGGAGGATTTAACTTTGATTCCAAAAACCGTCGAGCTAGCTATACGGTTGAAGACATGTTTTATGGATATATTTTAGGAATGGACACCTTTGCTCTTGGGTTAATCAATGCTGCAAAGATTATTGAAGATGGCCGTATTGATAGTTTTGTGAAACAGCGTTACAGTGGTTATGAAAGTAAAATCGGAAAACGGATTTTATCCGATACAATTTCACTTGAAGAACTTTCCTCTTATGCTGAATCACTAGGCACTCCATCTCTTCCAGGATCAGGACGCCAAGAAAATTTAGAATCTATTGTTAACTCCATTCTTTTCCACGGCTAATAAAGGGGGATTTCATGAGATATTTACTAGGTATTGACCTTGGTACATCTGGAACGAAAACTGTATTATTTGATGAATTGGGAAAGAAAATCTGTGGACACACAGTAGAATATAATTTGATTCAACCAAAAAATGGTTGGGCAGAACAAGATCCACTTGATTGGTGGAACGCAACCATTACAACGATTAAATATGTGATTCAAAACTCTGGGGTTAATCCAAAAGACATCAAAGGTCTCGGAATTTCTGGCCAAATGCATGGGCTTGTTATGGTAGATAAAAATGGTACTGTTCTTCGTAATTCCATTATCTGGTGTGATGGACGAACTACAGTAGAATGCAAGGAAATCACAGAACTTGTTGGCGCTAATCGCTTAATTGAGCTTACTGCCAACCCTGCGCTTACAGGCTTTACTGCTGGAAAAATTCTATGGGTTCGAAAACATGAACCCGAGGTTTATGCTCAGTGTCATCAGATTCTATTACCAAAAGATTATGTTCGCTATCGCCTAACTGGACTATTTGGAGCAGAGGCATCTGATGCATCAGGGACCAATCTCTATGATATCAAAACGCGTAACTGGTCCACAGAGATTTTGGAAAAACTCTCCATTGATCCTTCCCTTCTTCCACCTTGTAAAGAATCTGTTGATCTTGCAGGAAGAATCAGTGAAGAGGCAAGTCAACTTACTGGTCTTACAACAGAAACCCTTGTGTGTTATGGTGCTGGAGATAATGCTAGTGCTGCAATTGGAACTGGGGTTGTAAGCTCAGGGAAAGCATTTACAACAATCGGAACCTCTGGAGTGATTTTTGCTCATGCAGATGAGGCAACCATTGATGCCAACGGCCGCGTTCATACCTTTTGCTCTGCTGTACCAAACAAATATACTGTCATGAGCTGTACCTTGTCAGCTGGACTTTCACTAAAGTGGTTTCGAGATAATTTTTGCACATCCGAAAAAGAGTTAGCCACTCTTTTGTCATTAGACAGCTATGATTTTATCAACCAAGGCATTGCTAACTTGCCTATCGGTTCTGAAAAGCTACTTTTCTTACCCTATTTGATGGGAGAGCGTAGTCCAATTTTAAACGAAAAAGCAAGGGGGGTCTACTTTGGACTTTCTGCAATTCATAATAAATATCATATGGTACGTGCAATAATGGAAGGAGTCATGTATGCTCAAAAACATTGCCTTGATGTCATCCATGAAATGGGGGTATTTCCCAATGAAATGTACGCATGTGGTGGCGGTGCAAAGAGTGGGATTTGGAGACAAATGATGGCTGATATTTATCAAGCAGATGTTCTAACTACAGAAAATGAAGAAGGACCAGCATTAGGTGTTGCTATTTTAGCATCTGTTACTTGTGGAATATACGAAACTATTGAGGAAGCTTGTGGTCAACTAGTCAAAACAAAGGAAACAACGATTCCTTCTATAGAACACCATCTAGAATATATGAAATATTATGAAGTATATAAAGATTTATCTAAAACACTTGTTCCCCAATTCGAACAACTTCATTCGATTTAGGTTACTACAGAATAAAATACCGAAGCATTTTTTCTGCTTCGGTATTTTATTCTATTTTCTAGAAATCCACTGTCCCTTTGTAAAATCTGGAATCGCTAGCATCTGCCCACCCAATCGTATGGATTCTTCTGAAAGCGCAGAAATTACCATCCAAGAAACTGCATCGTATACATCAATTGGCATATCACTTCCTTCTCTTAGTGCTTTAAAAAATTCTGAGAATAAATAATAATCCATTCCACCATGGCCAGATTCTTTTTCTTCTTCCGTTAAATTTTTCCAATAAACTGGCAAATACTTTTCTTCATAATTTTTCGCATTATCAAATACTTTTCGATAATGTTCTGCTGTTTCAAACATCTCTTCATCTCCGTCCAAAAATACAGAATTTGTATTTTCTTCATACATTCCTTTGGTTCCTCTTACCGTAAATTCCCTGCTATAAGACCGTGGTAATGTTGTATCTAAACGTAACGTAATCGTTTCTCCATTTGCACATGTAATAATT
>CAYJKD010000146.1:0-7428 GCA_964370595.1 uncultured Lachnospiraceae bacterium | reverse complement strand
CTGATTCTGCAGAACCGATACTTGGACCTACTTCTGGTTCCCCTTTCGTAGAGAAATAGAACCACTCAACGTCAAAATCATAATTACTTGCTAATTCTGTTGGAGGGTAAATAGAATACCAACCAGTTCTCATATTACCACTTTCATCAATAAATCGATAGTCAATAATATCACCAGATTCGCTTCCGTCATCCGTTACCCATCCCACTTGCATTGCACCATATTCATCTAGGACATAGTATTTCCCTTCAATTCTCACTTGGCCATCGTCACTGTCATCATCTGGCTTTACAACTTTTCCTGTTGAAGAAAAATAAAACCAACGAGTACCATCATCTGGATTCATAAATGGATAAACTCTTTGTTCCTCAACCCCATCAGGTGGAACGATTTTTTGCCATCCTGTCAACATTGCTCCATTGGCATCACAGTAATATTCATCATCAAAAAGCCATCCTGTTTGCATAACTCCAGTATCATTGAAGTAGTAATAGGTATTATTGATTTTTTGCCATTCATCTTTTACAACTCTACCTGATTCAGTTAAGTAGTACCAATCATACCCTTCTGAAGTGGGAACTTTTAGCCACTGGTTTGCAAGAAGGATTCCTGATTCATTCACATAGTATTCTTCATTGTCCACCCATGAATTAACCGCCATAAGACCATCTCCACCAACATAACGCCAAAGACCATCCGCTCCTACAACCCAAGTATTATACTCTTTATACCCACTATTATCATAATATGCCCAACTTCCCATCTCTTGTTGCCATCCAGTTGCTGCAATTGCAGAAATACTGGCTGTTCCAAGGGATATGGTTGTAGCTAATGCCATAACAAACCACTTATTTTTTCTCATAATTCTATGTATCTCCTTCGCTCTAGTCATAAGTACTTGTTTTGTTTCCATAGCTTTGTACTATATACTCCTTAGCCCATTGTAACAATTTATTTCAATTATTTCAACCCAAACCATTCACGTTTTTATTACATTTTGCTTACAGTTTGTTACAATTCATTCGTGCATGAAAAAATGGGCAACCAACTTTGTTTTTTCATCAAAACTAAGTAACTTTGCCCATTTACAAATGTACATATGAATAATAATTACGGTTTTTACGAAGCTTCTAATGGAATTATCTTTGCTACTACAAGATTAACTAGGGAAAATGATGCTGCCATAATAAAAATATAATGAGCACCAAAATTAGTCCAAATTAATCCGCTAACGAAAGAACAACCAATAGAGACCACGTGATCCAAAGAAATTCCAAGAGAAATTGTTGGAACAATTTCTGATTTATCTTTTGCAATTCGATTAAGATATACCGAGCGAATAAATCCCATTTGGCTAGACATACGATCAACCACAAAAATAATAAATGTAATATACATCGCCCATCCCACTTTAGAGAAATTACCAGCTACGATATTATAAGTCATAAACGCAAATGCAAGATATACAAAGATAAATGATAGTGCGTCAGCATAAAACATTGCACGTATTCCAAATCGATCAAGACATCTACCTAAAAATGGCAGAAAAAACATGCCACAAACAGAACTCACAAGTAATAACATAGAGATTGTACCTGCACCTTGCCCTAGTATTTCAATAATAACCCAGGGTGCAAATACAAGAAAGACTTGTTTTTGTACTCCATTCATAATTGATAATATATAATAAAATCTATACTCTTTTCGAATTAAAAATTTTGGTTTTACAAGTTTACCTGGTTTCACTCGCTTAAGAACACATCCCAAGAATATAACACTAATGAAAAAGAAAATTCCTGCAATAATAAAAATCCATCGGATTTCTTGCTCTAGCTGAAATATCCCTTTTTGAAATCCGAAAAACACTACCAAAGATGCTAACAATGAAAATGCTGTACTAATTCCCTTTACCTTGCCCAAACTGCTCCCAACATCATTTCCACTGTCAGAGGATACAATTTCCATTGCAATATTATCTTGTAGAGGCATAAGCATATGTACTCCCATCGAGAATACAAATAATACAGCAGTCATCATGTAAAAGCTAGGGGTTGTAACTGCTAGTATCACAATTCCAATCATAGCGATCAGTTGTGAAATCATAGCAATTTTTATATCTCCCAATCTCGATAGTATAGAAATAGCAAAAATTGCTAATATACCTGGCGTCTCTCTTGGAAATTCTATAAACGCTCGCTCCATTGTTGTTACATTATATGCATCTTTAAAAAAGTTAGCTAATATTACATCACTAAGTCCAGCTGCAAATGCTACTGTAGAAATTGCTGCAATATACCATTTTGCTGCACTAATTTTCTTCACATTCAGTTCCTTTCTTACTTTTGACTAATGTCTAGACAAAAATTGTTTTGTTCGTTCTTCTCTTGGATTTTCAATCACTTGTTTCGCATCCCCTTGTTCTACAATATGACCAGCATCCATAAAAATAATCTTATCTGCAACATCTCTTGCAAAGTCCATTTCATGAGTAACAATTAACATTGTAGTCTTTTTATCCGCTAATGATTTTATTACCTTTAATACTTCACCTGTAAGCTCTGGATCTAATGCTGATGTAGGTTCATCAAAACAAAGAATATCTGGCTCTAATGCCAATGCTCTTGCAATTGCTGCACGTTGCTGCTGTCCGCCAGATAATTGGTGTGGATAATTTCCCATTCGATTTGCTAATCCCATTTGCTCTAATATAGATTCACATTTTTTCTGTATTTCATCTATAATCTGGTTCTTATTTTTCTTATAATCTGGTTTTTCTTTTGCTAATAATTTACATGCAAGCATACAATTTTCTAGTGCTGTATATTGTGGAAACAAGTGAAATGATTGAAACACAAGTCCAAAATGCAGTCGCTTCTTTCGAACTTCATGCTCGTTCATATTCATAGAATCTTTTGCATCAAACACTACTTCATCATTAACGAAAATCATACCAGAGCTTGGTGTTTCTAAAAAGTTCAAGCAACGAAGTAGTGTTGTCTTTCCTGAACCCGAAGAACCAATAATCGCAAGCACTTCTCCTTTTTCTAAAGTAAAGCTAATATCTTCGATTACTCTAGTTTTCCCAAAGTGCTTTTCAATATTTTTGACTTCTAAAATTGCCATTTTTTTACTCCTATACTCTGAAATAATCCATTTTTTTCTCTAATTTAGAAAATAATATTGTCAGCAAACCTACAAAAATCAAAAAGTAAATCGCTGTAGAAAATAGTGGCCAAATCAGACCAGATGATGCATATTCACGTGCTGTCATAATGATTTCCATATTAGAAATATAATTGGCAAGTGCTGTATCTTTTACTAAAGTAATCACTTCATTACCCATTGGTGGCATAATTCGTTTTACCAATTGAACTAACTTTACTTTGAAAAAAATCTGTGATGAAGTCATCCCTAGTACTTGTGCCGCTTCTGTCTGACCTTTCGGGATACTTTCAATTCCACCACGATATATTTCAGAAAAATAACAGGAATAATTAATGACAAACGTAACCACAGCTGCTAAAAGTCTCCCTGAACTTCCAGATGGCCATGGATTATCAAATCCTAATAGCCCTGGTCCTACATATATAATAAGTATTTGTAAAAGTAGCGGAGTTCCCCGAATAATCCACACAAAAAAACGTGTAATCAAGCTAATTGGACGCACCCCATATAGATACGAAAATTTAGAAATACCCGTTCTGTTTTTTTCTAAAAAAGATAATGGTGTCCAACGATTCATAGAACCGAAGGACACAAAAAAACCTAATGGAATTGCAAATAGCAATGTAAGTACAAACAAGTTCACATTAATAAGAAAACCTTGTGTTAATCGTTGAAAAACTATAAATATTTCACTCATTTCGCTTCGTTTTTAACACCTTTCTATTTTGCTAGTTCTAAATTGTACTTCTCAGCTAAGGTTGATAAGGTTCCATCTTCATATAATTCGTCAAAAATCGTATTTACTTCATCTTTCAAATCTGATCCTTTTCTAAAAGCAACTCCATAAAATTCTTCAGCTAAAGAATCCACTATTTTCAAATCTGAATAATCGGTTCCTTCTCCAGTCATTGCTTTTGCAAGTGTTAAATCTAAAATTGCTGCATCTGCAGTCCCTGCTTTGACTTCAAGCAAACAATCAACCTGAACCCCTTTTCCAACATAATCTGATTGTGCTAAATTTACATCTGCATCTTCCCCTTTAACCTGAGTTTCTCCAGCTGATCCAATTTCTGCCACAACCGTTTTTCCCACTAGAGATGATGTATCTGTGTACTCAAAATCACTGTCTGTTACAATTACTTGAGCATTTTTCACATATGGATTCGTACATGCCATATTTGCTTCTCTCTCTGGTGTAAGTGTTAAACCGTTCCAAATTACATCAATTGATTTTCCTGCTAATTCTACTTCCTTTGTATCCCAGTTAATTACAACGAATTCTGGCTCCACTCCTAATTTTTCACTTACAATTGTTGCTAACTCTGTATCAAAACCCGTTAATGTTCCACTTTCATCCGTGTAATTCATCGGTTCATACACAGTATACCCAATTACTATATTACCTTTTTCTTTCACATAATCAGCATCACTTTCCTCAGTTACTACTTGCTCATTTGTCGCTCCTTCTGTAGCAGTCGCTTCTGTTTCAGTAGTAGCACTTCCTGTACATGCAGTCATTGCTACACATAACACCATTGGTAATATAATTTTAAATACTTTTTTCATAATTTTACTCTCCTTTTCTTCATCTCCTTATCCTATCATAATATTTTAGTGTTGTAAAGAGTTACAATGCTACTATACTAAGTAAAAATCTCATATAAATACAGATTTTTTTATTGACAAACCACAATTAATTCGTTAGAATATAGGGGATGTTTACATTGAACTGTCCGTGTCCAGACTTTGATGCAAACCAATGAAAATAAAAATTTGTACAAATATCACTGGAGGTATTTAAATTGGCTAATATTAAATCTGCAAAAAAAAGAATTTTAGTGAACGAAACAAAAGCTGCTAGAAACAAAGCAATCCGTTCAAAAGTGAAAACTATGGTAAAAAAAGTTGAGGCTGCTATCACTGCTGGTGACAAAGCTGTTGCTCAAACTTGTTTAGTAACTGCAATCTCTGAAATCGACAAAGCTTGTAGCAAAGGTGTATATCATCAAAATACTGCTGCTAGAAAAGTTGCACGTCTTTCAAAAGCAGTTCATACAATGGCTTAATCATAAACGCCGAGGGTGAAAATTTATTTTTACCACTAGGAACATAATAAAAAGAGGTAAGGTTTGTGGGTGTGACAAATCTTACCTCTTTTTATTATGTAAAAGTCCTATTAGACTACCGTGCTATCTCTTTACAACACTAAAATATTATGATACTATAGGTAAGCAATAGAAAGGTGATCATCCTCTGCAGATTTAATCTAAAAAAGTAAGGAAGGATTACCGAGAAAAGAGGAGAGAAAAATTATGAAGAAGATTTTAAAATTTGTTTTACCACTTATGGCGTGTGTAGCAGTAACAGCGTGTTCAGGTACAGCAACAACAGAAACAACAACAGTTGCAACAACTGCTTCAGTAGAAGAAACAACGACAGCAGAAGAGGCAGCAGAAACTACAGAGGCAGAGAAAGTAGAATCGGAAGAAAGTGATTCTGCTTATGTAAAAGAAAAAGGAAATATGGTGATTGGCTATACTGTATATGAACCAATGAATTATACCGATGAAGCTGGAGACTTAACAGGATTTGATACAGAGCTAGCGATTATTGTTTGTGAAAAATTAGGAGTAGATCCAGAGTTTGTAGTAATCAACTGGGATACAAAAGAAGTCGAATTAGCCGGGAAATCCATCGATGTTATCTGGAATGGACTAACCTTAACACCAGAGAGAGAAGCGAATATGGCATGCACTAATCCATATGTAAAGAATGCACAAGTAATTGTTACTGACAGTGAATTCGAGTATACAGATACTTCTTCTCTTGTTGGAAAAACCGTTGTTGCAGAAATCGGTTCTGCTGGGGAAGAACAAGTAAAAGGGGAAGAAGCAGATGAGAACCTAGCTCAGTCAGATTACATAGGAAAAGGAGTTCAAGTGGACTGTCTATTAGAAGTAAAAGCAGGGACTGCTGATGCAGCTATCTTAGACTTGACACTTGCAAAGGCTATGACTGGAGAAGGAACTGATTATGCAGACTTAACAATTGTTGACTCTTTAGCAGAAGAGTTTTACGGAGTTGCATTTAGACAAGGTTCTGATTTAAGAGATGAAGTAAATGTTATCTTTGATGAGTTATACGAAGATGGAACCTTAGAAACACTTGCAGAGAAATATAACTTAGATCTTGCAAAATAAGAAGGGAATAAAAGCAAAGTAAGATGAATGAAGCGCTTAGTGTTTTTCAAAGATTGTCAGAGGGATTTTTAATTAATGTAAATCTATTTATGCTAACATTGGTATTTGCAATACCTTTAGGATTTGTTGTTGCCTTCGGTTCTATGAACCGATGGGCACCTCTAGCATTTATCGGAAAGAATAAAAGTAAGGTATCTAAATTTGCTTATCTATACGGGGTACGACCAATTAGTTTGGTCACCCGTTTCTTTGTGTGGATCATACGTGGAACACCACTTCTACTACAGATACTAGTAGTATATTTAGGTCCAGGACTTTTAGGATTTGAAAGTCCATGGCCATCAGGAAGCACAGGAAGACTTCTTGCAGCAGTAGTGACATTTGTCATTAACTACTCTTGTTACTTTTCTGAGATTTACCGTGGGGGAATGGAGAGTATCCCCAAAGGTCAAACAGAGGCAGCACAAGTACTAGGGATGACTTCTACCCAGATATTTTTTAAGGTAAAATTACTCCAGCTGGTGAAGCGAATTATGCCGCCTATGGGGAATGAAGTGATCACCCTTGTAAAGGATACCGCTTTGGCAAACTATATCTCTAATATGGAGATTATTATGACTGCAAGAGAGTATGCGTCTTCAGGGCTTATTTGGCCACTATTTTCTACAGCGATCTACTTCCTGATCTTTGTAGGTCTACTGACACTGCTGTTCTCTAAATTAGAGAAAAAATTAGATTATTTTAGAGTATAGGAGTAAACCATGGCAATTTTAGAAGTAAAAAATATTGAAAAACATTTTGGGAAAACAAGAGTAATTGAAGATATTAGCTTTACTTTAGAACAAGGAGAAGTCCTTGCTATCATTGGTTCCTCGGGATCTGGGAAAACAACACTACTTCGCTGCTTGAACTTCTTAGAGACACCTAGTGCGGGAAAGATCTCTGTAAAAGATGAGGTGATCTTTGATGCTAATGATACCATGAGCAAAAGTGAATACGAGATCAGAAAAAAACGGTTACACTTTGGCTTGGTATCTCAATCTTTCCATCTATTTCCACAATA
>CAYJKD010000145.1:0-7539 GCA_964370595.1 uncultured Lachnospiraceae bacterium | reverse complement strand
TTCTGGTTGAACGGTTGTTGTAAACTTTATAATTTTGTGATAGAATGAGAATGAGAAATTTTTAGAATAAATAATTGTAAAGGTGTGAAATAACCAATGAATAAAATAAATATTGCAATTATTGAAGATGTAAAAGAACAAGCGGAACTATTAAGTAAACTTATCGTTCAATACTTAAAAGAAAATTTTTTATTTGGTCAACTAGATATATATGAGTCAGGAGAAGTGTTTTTTGAAGCTATAAAGAACAAAACCTATCAAATCGTTTTTTTAGATATTAGTTTAGGCGAAGAACATGGAATTTCTATTGCAAAACAGATCCGTAGCTTAGATAAAGCGGTAAGTATCGTTTTTGCAACAAGTAGTATAGAATATGCAATTGAGAGTTACGATGTAAGTGCCACCTACTATGTGGTAAAGCCTGTACAAAAAAAATATATTTGGATGGCAATGGAAAAAGCTTGTAAAACTTGGGTTCCAAGTAATAATATTTTAAAAGTGCTAATTGATAATGTTGAAAAGGGTATTTTGTTTTCTGAAATTTTCTTTGTGGATTGTCAGGATAGAAAAGTCCATATTCATATGAGAGAACGAGAATACATTATAAGCAATCCAGCACAAGAAATTTTTGAAATATTAGAAAATGAACCAACATTTTTAATTTCAAATCGCTGGGTTGGGGTGAATATGGACCATGTTGAAGAGATGCAAAAGGACGATTTTCTTTTGAAAAATGGAAAGTCAGTTCCAATTCGTGTAAGAAATAGAAAAGATGTTAAATCTCATTATACGGAGTATAAATTAAAAAAAATATAAGATTTAATTAAACTGAAAAGTAAGGCTAGTAGAAATGAATTATCATTTTTACTAGCCTTACTTTTCACGAAAGCTACATTCTATGTAATACCATTTGTAATAAAACAGTCGAAGAAAAAATGATAATTTGACAGAATATATGGGAAATGCTAGGATAGGAAAAGCAGTTATATCTAACATTATGAAAGAGAGTAATCAATTTATGTTAAAACAATTTATCCATTACTACAAACCTCATAAAAAATTGTTTTTTTTAGATCTTTTATGTGCATTTATAGTATCTTTTTGTGACTTGTTCTACCCGATGATATCTGGAAATATGATTGATGATTATATCCCCAATCAAAATATGAAAGCATTACTTACATGGTCAATTGTACTGCTTGTGATCTTTATGTTAAAGGCAGCGCTTAATTATTTTATTCAGTATTATGGACATTGTGTTGGTGTTCGGATGCAAGCAGATATGAGAAGAGATGTTTTTCGCCATATGCAAACACTTCCTTTTCGATATTTTGATGCAAATAAAACAGGTACGATTATGTCTAGAATCATTAATGATTTGATGGAAATTTCAGAACTAGCACATCACGGACCAGAAGATTTATTTATTTCGACAGTAATGTTAATTGGAAGTTTTATCTTGTTGTGTACAATCAATCTTCCATTAACACTAATCTCTTTTGCACTAATACCATTACTCGTGTTTTTTGCTGTGAAAATGCGAAGAAGAATGAGCAATAGTTTTCGAAGAGCTAGAGAAGAAGTTGGAGAAATTAATGCGAATTTAGAAAATAGTATTTCAGGAATACGTGTATCAAAAGCGTTTTCCAATGCAAAGCATGAGCAAAATAAATTTGCACAAAGCAATGCTAAATTTATAGTTGCAAGAGAACATGCATATCGGGTAATGGGAGAATTTTTTTCAGGAACAGCATTTTTAACAGATGTAATGAATCTTGTCGTATTACTTGCTGGTGGTATTTATACATACAAAGGAATAATTACAGTTGGTGATTTTGTGAAGTATATTCTATATATCAATATGTTTTTAAACCCAATTAAAAAATTGATTAACTTTACAGAACAATATCAAAATGGAATGACTGGTTTTAAACGGTTTACTGAAATCATGGAAACTAAATCTGAAAATGAGGTAGAAGGAGCTGTAACAGTAGAATCAGTGAAGGGAGAAATAGCATTTCATAATGTAGGATTTCAATATGATGAAAATAAAAATGTATTAAAGGGCATTAATTTAACGATTAAGCCTGGAACATCAATTGCATTTGTAGGTCCATCTGGAGGTGGAAAAACGACACTGTGCCAGTTGATACCAAGATTTTATGATATTACTGAAGGGAAAATTACAATCGATGGCAGAGATGTTCAAACATTTACAATAGAATCATTGCGTAATAAAATAGGATTTGTTCAACAAGATGTATTTTTATTTGCAGGATCGATATATGATAATATATCATATGGAAAATTAGATGCAACAGCAGAAGAAATTGTAGAAGCTGCAAAATTAGCAAATATCCATGAATTTATTGAAGGATTAGAAGATGGATATGATACTTATATCGGTGAGCGTGGTGTGAAATTATCTGGAGGACAAAAGCAAAGACTTTCTATCGCTCGATTAATTCTAAAAAATCCTCCGATTTTGATTTTAGATGAAGCTACTTCTGCATTAGACAATACAACAGAACAAATCATTCAGGAAGCTTTAGATACCATAAGTGTGGGGAAAACAACATTGGTAGTTGCACACCGACTTTCTACAATTAAGAATGTAGATAAGATTGTAGTGCTTACTAGTGATGGGATTGCAGAACAAGGAAGTCATGAAGACTTGATGAGATTAGGAAAAATCTATGCAAAACTGTACGAAACACAGTTTGCAAATCTATAACATATATAAGATTTACTTGAGTAAATGGTTTTAAGCGTTGAAGTAGTATCATAGTTTAATAAAAAAAGATGATTTCCTAATAAGTGAGAAATCATCTTTTTTTATTTAAAATTTATTTGCTATAGCCGTTTGGATTATTTGATTGCCATCTCCAGCTGTCTTCACACATACTGGCAAGATCACGTGTCGCTACCCAACCTAATTCTTTTTTTGCGAGAGTAGGATCTGCATAACATGTCGCAATATCACCAGCTCTACGAGGTTTGAAGGCGTAAGGGATTTCCACACCACTTGCTTTTTTAAATGCAGCAATTACATCTAATACACTATATCCAACTCCAGTTCCTAAATTGTAAATGCGGACATTGGCACCTTCGAGTGATTTTTCTAGAGCTTTTACATGTCCGATAGCAAGATCGACTACATGAATGTAATCTCTAACGCCAGTGCCATCTGGTGTATCATAGTCATTACCAAAAATTCCAACTTCTTTTAATTTTCCAACAGCTACTTGTGTTATGTATGGGGTCAAATTGTTTGGAATACCGTTAGGATCTTCGCCGATTAAACCACTGATATGAGCTCCTACTGGATTGAAATAACGAAGGAGCGTTACATTCCAATCATTGTCAGCTACGTGGAAATCACTTAAAATTTGCTCTAACATAGATTTGGTTTGGCCATATGGATTAGTAATAGCGCCTTTTGGACAGTCTTCTGTAATAGGGATAAATGCAGGATCTCCATAAACGGTTGCAGAGGAGCTAAAGATGATATTTTTCACATCAAAGTTACGCATTACATCACATAAAACCAATGTTCCTGTAATGTTGTTGTGATAGTACTCCAAAGGTTTTGCTACGGACTCGCCAACTGCTTTAAGACCTGCAAAGTGTATAACTGCATCAATTTTATGCGATTCAAACACAGCTGCTAAACCTTCACGGTCAAGAATATCAACTTCATAAAAATCAACCTCTTTTCCAGTTATGGTTGAAACTCGTGCAAGGGATTCTTTGGAAGAATTACATAAGTTATCAACAACTACAACTTCATAACCAAGATTTAATAATTCAATACAAGTATGACTTCCAATATATCCAGCACCACCAGTTACTAAAATTTTCATTTAATTTACCTCCGATTTTGCATTATTAACAATTGTTTCTAATTGTGACCATTTGTTTTCCATATCAGTTACTAATTTAAATTGGGTGCGAGCACGATCAAGATTTTGATGTGCATGATGTATGCGGAAATAAGTGTCTCCTTGAAGATAATCAGTTAAGAAGCGCATACCGCACTCTAGGGTCATTATCTTAGCTCCCATAGGCATGAGTTGAATCTCTCGCTCTAATAAACTCCCACCACACCCAAGAAGATATCCTTTTGTATAATGTTCAAATAGAGTAAGAGAAATGCTGACTTTTTCTAAATCTTGTTCATCTTCTAAGGCTGTGCTTGCGCCAAAGCGGATGGAATCACCAAAGTCATAAAGGGAAGAGCCAGGCATAATGGTATCTAAATCAATAACACAAATAGCTTTACCACTTTGATTATCAATCATAATATTATTTAATTTTGTATCATTATGGGTTACACGTTTGGGAATTGTACCATTATCTAATTCAGAGGTAATGGCATCCATGTCACATGCATGCGACATAACAAATGCGATTTCATCTGAAACGGAAGAAGCACGTCCACAGATGTCATTTTTCACTGCAGTTTGAAATGTTTCAAAACGAAGTGGAGTATTGTGGAAGTTTTTAATGGTTTCTGATAATTCGGCTACTGGATAGTCGGCGAGTAATCGTTGGAAATGTCCAAAGGCACGTCCGCTTTCAAAAAAATCCTCAGGTTTTTCTACGAGATCAAAAGTCGTAACATCTTCAATAAACAGATAGATTCGCCAGTAGTGGTTTGTATCATCACAGTACATGAATTTATCTGATTTTGTTTTTATTAAAGTTAATGTTTCGCGACTAGGATCTCCATTGTTTGATAAGATTCCTTTACGAAGAAATTGGGTAACACCAGCAATGTTATTCATAAGTCCAATTGGGTCTGTGAAAATTTCAGTGTTGATTCGTTGTAAAATATAACGTTTTGATTTATTATTGTCTGTATAGGTGGCACAATAGGTTTGGTTAATGTGTCCATTTCCATAAGGGACAATATCAGAAAGTGTGCCATCAATTTGAAATTGCTCTAATACCGAGCTTAATTCGTTCTTCATAGTCATGATTGACTCCTTTACATATAATTAGTATTTAGACTTCTCTATGTCATTTATTATAAATATTAATCTATTCAAAGACTATGGAATATAGTATAATAATTAGTAAAATCGGATAAAGTGTTACGATTAGAGTTGGATTATTAGAAGGGTGTAGGAGATAGAAATGAGAAATATTGTGAAATTAGAAGAAATATTAAAGCAATTACATCATGTATCAGGGTTTCACATGACTCTTTTTGACGAAGATGGAACAAGTCTTTGCTCATATCCAAGAGAACTGATGCCATTTTGCTCTTTAATCCAGAGTCAAGAATCGAGTAAAAAAGTATGTAAATCTTTTGATAGGAAAGCGTTAGAACACGTAAAAAAATCAGATGAACTCTATATTTATCGATGTCATTGTGGATTGTTTGAAGCAGTTGCGCCTTTGTATGATTTCGGAGTTTTAACAGGTTTTTTAATGATGGGACAGGTACTAGATAGTGGGAATAGTAATAAGAAAATAGTGTTTGAGCAAGCAAAAAAATATGTAGATAATACAGAATTATTAAAAAAAACCATAGCGCATATTCCGATAAAAACAGAAGAACAGATTCGAGCTTGTAGTTATATTATGAATTTGTGCGCAGGATATTTATCGCTTTCCAATCACCTGCAAAGCGATCGGCAAGGACTAGCACAAAAAGTAAAAGTATATATGGAGCAAAACTATAAAAAAGAAATTACATTAGAAAAATTGTGCAAAGAATACTATTGCAGTAGAGCTACACTAACAAGCACGTTTAAAAAAGCCCAGGGGGAAACCGTAGTTGAATATCTAACGAAAGTGCGATGTAATGCAGCAATGGAACAGTTAGAGCATGGTAATTTGAAAATTGGAGAAATCGCTACACAATGTGGATTTCAAGATCAAAACTATTTTTCCAAGGTATTTAAAAAGATATATGGAATAGCTCCGGGGAGTGTAAGAAAAAAGGTAGGGAAAGGACAAGCGTAAAGACAGCGATGATGAGAGGGACGATGATTAAGGAAGCTTTTGTAAAAACGATTCCAGTAATGGCAGGGTATCTAGTGCTTGGAGCAGCATTTGGTATATTATTAGAGAGTAAAGGATATGGTGTTTTATGGGCGTTGCTGATGAGCACAACGATTTATGCAGGCTCGATGCAATTTGTAGCGGTGGATTTGCTAAGCGTAGGTGCAGGGTTTCTATCGATAGGGATTATGACATTTTTAGTAAATGCTAGACATCTAATTTATGGAGTTTCAATGTTAAATCATTATAGGGGCATGGGAAAAATAAAGCCGTATTTGATGGGAAGTTTAACCGATGAAACCTATGCTTTACTTTGCATGGGGGCACCTAAAAATTATGATAAAAAATTATATTATTTTATCATATCATTGTGCAATCAACTTTATTGGATTATTGGAAGTGTGGTTGGTACATTAATTGGTGGTGCTCTGACGATTGAAACGAAAGGAATTGAATTTTCTATGACAGCATTATTTGTCATTATTTTTGTAGAACAATGGAAGTCCAATGAAGACCATGTTCCAGCATATATTGGTGTTTTAGTTACATTAGGAAATCTCTGGATATTTGGAACGCAGAATTTTTTGATACCATCTATGATAATGATTGTTAGTATTCTTTCTTTTCGAGTGATTAAAAAGATGAAGGGAGAAAAAGATGAATGACATACAATTAGATGTTATACGCATTATGATTATGGCAGTAGTAACATTTGGACTTAGAGTAGCACCATTTTTATTATTTCCAGAAGGAAAAAGAGTACCACCAATCATTACGCGGTTAGGTACGGTACTTCCTTGTGCTGTTATGGGAATGCTAATTGTATACTGTGTTAAGCATGTATCAATTATCACTTGGCCACATGGAATACCAGAAACAATCGGAATTGTATGTGTAGTAGGGCTCCATCTTTGGAAGCGTAATGTATTGCTTAGCATATTAGGTGGAACTATTTTATATGTTCTTATGGTTCAGTTTGTGTTTTCTTGATAATTATTCGACTTTATGGTACACTAGCAACTACATAACGAATTGAAAAAGGTTCTATATTTTTCGATAATAAGACAAATTAGGAGAAGATATTTATGAAAGGAATTATTTTAGCAGGAGGCTCAGGAACACGACTTTATCCCTTAACAAAGGTTACATCCAAGCAACTGCTTCCAATTTATGATAAACCTATGATTTATTACCCATTGTCTGTGCTGATGAACGCAGGAATTCGTGAAATCCTGATTATTTCAACACCAGAAGATACACCGAGATTTGAAGCATTGCTTGGAGATGGCAATCAATTTGGAGTTAACTTATCTTATGCAGTACAACCAAGTCCAGATGGATTGGCACAAGCATTTATTATAGGAGCTGATTTTATTGGTTCTGATTCCGTAGCTATGGTTTTAGGAGATAATATTTTCCATGGGCAAGGGTTGCGAAAGAGGTTGCTAGCTGCAGCACAAAAAGAAGTTGGAGCTACCGTATTTGGATATTATGTAGACGATCCAGAACGTTTTGGAATTGTAGAGA
>CAYJKD010000144.1:3443-7550 GCA_964370595.1 uncultured Lachnospiraceae bacterium | reverse complement strand
TTCTGGATCGGCCTGATTTTTCTTATATATTCTATGGTCCACATCTATTAGCAGCAATTAATAGCTCTAATAGAGTCTTTTATGGAACCATAGATGAATTGGTAGGAAAGTTAAAACCGACTCTATATCCAAGAGAGTTTTATATAGAAGATCAAGGAAGAACGATTTTCATGCCGATTTCAGAAGTGAGAAATGAAGTCTATAGTGGATTTGTAAAAGTTTCTACCAAGCCAAAGGAAACCTGTACTGACATGATAGATTTTTCAGACAAGGACAGCCTAACTGCCCATAGTTTTGTGGGAGAAAAAGAAAAATATCGAATTACAAAAGGAAGGGCATCACTAGAAACGGATCCATCTGGATGGATGGAATTTACATTCAACGTTGACCCACATGCGCAAATGCAACTTAGATGCCATTATGATGGCAGTGAATCCGTTTTCTTTGCAAGTATGGATGCGACTGCTTCTCGCATTCGCTTATTCGATCTTCAGGTATGCGATACCGAGCGTACAACATTTATGACCCAGTGTATTCAGGGATTAAATCCTGGCGGAAATGAATATATTAACTATCCAATTCCTAAAAACCTAACTTGTGGAAAATCACAAATCACAATCCGATTTCAATCGAAAGATTTTGGTTCCTCTAAAGGTGTTGTAGGCGGATTATATAATAAGTTAGAGATGTTTTATCTATAAATCCTTTCGAAAAGCATATATGATAATACTTGGATAGCCAAGGATTATCATAAAACAGAACCCTAGTATCAATCAGTTCTCTTAGAAAATCTGATTGATACTAGGGTTCTGAAAGCCTTTGGTTAATTAGTCAAAAGCTACTATGTCTAATCGTCCCTTATTTAATGTACATAGATCTTATTTACTTCTCGATATTTTCCAGGTGGCATGCCATAATATTTTTTGAATGCCTTAAAAAAAATGGATAAGTCACTGTACCCTACTGCATCTGCAATCGTTTCTATCGTTTGTGATGTTCGTTTTAAAAGAGCAGACGCTTTTGTAAGTCGAATATCTGTCATATATTGAACTGGTGTCCTTCCTATATATCGTTTTGTAATTTTGGAAAGTGTCGTATAAGAAAATTGAAATCTAAGCTCTAACTCTTTAGGCAAATTATTAGTGGTATAATTATTTTCAATAAACTCTAGCATGTGGTTCAACAATACTTGTGTGGACGTTGCATTTTGATTTGCTTCTTCTATTAATTCTTTCAATATACTCATAAATCCACGCTGATATTCAAAAACATCTAGATTAGAGCGTGTTTTATAGTGATCTAGCTTTACCAAGCTATCCATATAATATTCTGGTTGAAAAACTCCTCGCTTATTGATTTTTAACACCATATTCGCACTCTTTGTTTCTAATGGTGGTGTTTCAAAATGAACGTAAAAATAGTACGGATTCAATGAAGGTGATAACCCTTCTTGTATACCTCCTGCATGCTGAATATACCACTGACCTTTTGTCAATCGAATCTCTTGTCCATCTTCATGAAATATCAAAGTACCTTCAAGCATCAAAATAAGAACAAAGTAATTGCAATGGCGATTGGTATGAAACTCACCTTCACTAAATTTGCGAAAATCACAATAAGTAATAATTGGCATACGATCTAAAATCAGCATAATTGGCCCTCAGTTAAAGTATTGAATTTGCATAAAACTACATTGAATTTATGCTATTACTCTTTATATTAACTGCTATCTTGTTAATTGTAAATAGAATGATCACAACTTTTCTTTTCAATAAAATAGGTTTTAAATGTGCCAACCTCAATTACCATTTGTTGGTTAATATCATTTGAAACCGATGTCTTCTCATCTAGTTGAACTTGTTCCTTTTCAATTAAATTTTTTGCATTAATTATCAATTGATGGGATTGTTGGATTGTAGATAACCCATTATACATTCGAAGTATATAACCACTTCGTTCTTCTGCTTTCTTCAAACTGCTTAAAATAATATTCTTATTCTCGAATTCCAATAATGAATATGTTTCATTTAGCAATCTTTGGCTTGGTTGATTAACAATAAAATACCTATAATTATTCTTAAAGGAACATGCCTGATATACTTTCATCGGCGTAAATTGTTCTTTAGACCTCTTAAGCAAACTCTCTTCGCCCTTTCTTTCATAAAATGCCAGTGAAAACCGAAATGACATTGTTTTTAACAATGTTGCATCTGGCGTTTCCCATTCCATTCCAGAAGCTTTTCCAGGGCGATCTTGTAAGTTCTTCTTTCCCATATAAGGTACTGAGCGAAATAGTGTCAAGGCAATCGTATCATAATCATCACCAATAATCTGATATTCCCTAACACAATCTGTCATTACAGCCACTCCAAAATCTGTCTCTTGCAAAGCAACAAAACTTTGCATTGGTTCAATTGTTCTTGGCTTTTCAACCCACTTTTCTTCTATCCACGATTCTACTTCTTTTCGATAAGTAGGTCTTTGAATTACTCCAAACTGCTGGTCTGCTATTGATTCTTTTGCATGAATTCCTGTACAAAAACAAATTCTCATACGATGTTCGATTGCCTTATTTTCTATCTCTAATTCAAAATCTATATGCGCTTTCTTACGCTTTAATTTTATCATTCCCGTAAAACAAAGGTCTATTTGAGCATTATTTTCTTTTCTCGCTTCTAAATTATAAGGAACTTTCATTTTTGCAAAAAACTCAATTGATTCGGTCAATTCACTTTTCTTTATTTGCAAAAGAGTTAATTCCTCAGCATAATATGAATGATTTATTCGAGGTTCTGAATAGTCATATGTATCCCCTTCATCTCCTCCATCTTCAAAAAAGAAGCAGTCTAATAGCTCTCGTCCACTGCACTTGTTTTTCACTACCAATTTATTATCATCATTAATCCAAACTTTAAAAGATTCATTTTCAATATATGAATCTTTCGTTGTAGATTTATTATTAATACCTGCAGTCTCTGCTTCTACATATAGAGTTCGATATCCCATAGGAACCATATCAACCATTTCTAATTCTAAGGAACATTGATATATCTTTGTATGTTCTTTATTCCATTTTGGCTCATATTCTCCGTTTACTCCAATTTCTTTTTGAGCATCTTCATAAATATCTTTTGTAACATCTTTGCATTCTAACACATAATGGGAATACTCTTTTCCAACCTCATCCACAATCTTAAATGAAGCACTAGGTGTAAAAATTGTTATAGTTAAAATATCATTTACCCTATATGGCAAATAGTTGTATACTTGAAATTGGAATATATTTTTTTCAATAACACTTTGGCCAATTAGTCTTGCTGTAAGCTCAAACAATTGATCCGCTATATCATTTGCTTTTTCAAATCGGTTTTTAATTTGCTGATTTACCTGGTCTGAATTGCACATACCAATGCTATCATGAGCTGAATTTTTCAACAATAGTTTCCATATTTTTTCAAATAACCTATGGTTATATGGAATTCCTAAATTATCCCCAATGGCACACATAGGTTCTAATATATTTACTATTTTGTTTTCTAATCGATTATTTAGTATTTTTAAATCTGCACGTGTAGAAAAAATAGATTTGTGCACTCTACTCTTTTCTCCAAATGTAAATTCACCTTCATAGCAACCACAATCGGTTTTCGATTTATTTTCCATCTCTTCTAATACATCTTCTAAATGTGCTAGTTCTATATCAAATCCTAAATCTTGTGCCGTTTCAATTATTTTCAAAATATCTTTTCGAACTGGCCTCTGGTCTTGTCCATTCATTAATATAATATGATCACCAATAGAAGATGTTCCTAGCTCATCTATTCTGCTATTCAAATATTCCTCAAGTTGATACCGATCTCTTGGCGGATTAATCATATTCCCATAATCAACTATATTATGTGTAAATACTTTTGAATTCCCTCTCCCCTTCCAATAAAATTCTGCTTCTGGAAATTGGCTACTAGATTTTCCTCTTCGAAAAAAACACTTTTTTATTCCAAACCCATTATAAATCTGCGGCATCTGTGCTGATTGGCCAAATGAATCAGGAACATATCCCACCTTCATTGTTGCACCTAAACGTTCTGCCCCACTCATTCCATAGTA
>CAYJKD010000144.1:0-3433 GCA_964370595.1 uncultured Lachnospiraceae bacterium | reverse complement strand
ATTCTCCACTAATAACAAGAAGATCTGTTTGTGTATACCATGGACCTATAATCAACCTTTTATTTGATATCAGTTCTTCTAACTCTTCTCTTCTCTCAGGATAATACATCAAATAATCTTCTACTAGTGACGTTTGTCCATCTAATAAAAATGAGGAATGATGTAGATTATTTTTAAGATAGATTATTATTTCAGTCATATTATGGAGCAAATAAACCAAAGATTTTGCAGAGGTAAAATACCATTCTCGATCCCAATGGGTATGTGCTATTACTGAAATTTTAGTTTTCTTCTTCATTTCAATTCCTCTTAATTCTACTGATTTTATTACTTTGCTAAACTTAATAGATACTCTCCAATTTCTACCGAATGCTTTAATGCCGAATTTCGAATTGCAAGTGGCATACGATCTGTATAATTGTGAATTTCGTATGTGAAATCATATTGATATTCTATTTCTTTTAATGTTTTCATCATTGTAAACCAGTCTATTTTTCCATAGAACGGAGCTAAATGATCATCATTTATACCATGATTATCTGCTACATGCGTCGCTACTAATCTTTTTCCAATCATTTTTAGTGCTTCTGCTTGATCGATCCCCATAAGGTTTCCATGTCCAAAATCCCAGCAAATCCCTACACTGCTGTCATCGAAACTATCTACTAATTCTACTAATTCTTCCGTTGTACCACTATATCTTCTAATGATATGCTCTCTTTCGTCAAATAAATTTTCAATTGCAATTCCTGTTCCTACTTTTTTTGCTAATTCGATATGTGGTAAAAAATATTCTCGGTTTTTTTCTTTTGATTTCTTCGCTTGATATCCATTATCAAATACTGTTCCTGCATGAAAAACCACCCATTTTACACCTAATTTTCCAGAACCTATAATTGCACGTCTTGATAATTCTTCTCTCCACTCTCTATCCGAAATATTCTCTGCGCATACATTATAAAATGCCGAATGCGATTGAGAAAATTCAATACCTAACGTTTCTTTTAATTCCACGATACTTTCAACCCATTTTTCCCAATCTGGTTTTGTAAGTGGCATTCCTTCATTCGACATATCGCAAAAATTCATATCTAACACACGATAACCTGCTTGTGCACACGCTTTAATACACTCTTCAATCGTAACATGATTTTGTTCTTTACAATAACGATCCATAATATTTGTTGATGTTGATAATCTCATGATATTTTCCCCATTTACTATTATTTTTTCCTATATAAAATTCATAACAGTTCAGCCATATCATTCATAAATAAACAAAACAGCTGAAATTCTAGTTCTTATTATATCATTCACACCATATGATCAATATGTAAAATTTTGTTGTAGATATGGACAATCTTGTTGAATCTACACTTCTTATTCTATCAATTTATTTTCTTTGTTTTTTCTGAAATTTGTTGGTGATGCTTGATATGTTTTCTTGAATTTTTTAGAAAAATACAACCCATCTTGATAACCTAATTTTTCTGCAATTTCATTCACATTCATATTGTCAACCATTAACATTATCATTGCTTTTTCCATTTTAATTTTATCAATATATTTCAGAATAGAATAATCCGTAACCTCTTTAAACACATGCGATAGATAGTGGGATGAAACATTACAGCTTTCAGCAATTTCTTTTAGCAAAATCTTCTTATGCGTATGAGCTTTCATATAGGTTATCGCCTTATCCACAATCATATTTTTATTTTCAAAAGCATCTTCTTTTAATCCAATCCCAAGTTCTCTGCGCACATTCCAGATCAATTGAAGTATCATTGCTTCTACTATTTCTTTTGAGCCTAGTTGCTTATTTTGTTGCTCTATATAAATTTCTTCTAAAAGATTCACAATTTTTTTGTTTACATTTCGTATTACTTGCTTATCTGCCATATAATATTCAGGTATGATTCTATCTCGATCTCTTCCTAACCTACTATATTTAAATCTCAAATATGTAAATTTCAAACGCTTACTACTATTAAGTTCCTTGTGCAACTGATTGGGTTGTATAAAATACAAATCCCCTTCTTTCACTTCAAACTTTTTATTATCACAGGTATAACAGACTGTACCTTTTTCTATATAGACAAATTCATAGGAACTATGAATATGTTCTGTAAAGTTCCAACTAATCTCACTTCCTACTTTTCCTACTGCAACAAAAATAGGAACAATATAATGATCCACTCCTAATTGCTCCTCTTCATACACTTGATTGTATTTTTTGCACTGCAAAAACTGATTTATATCACTCTTCTCCATTTTTCCCTCTCACTTCTAACTTTCTGCCTATACCTATTATACCGTAGTTAGAATAATAAACCTAGAGATTTTCTCGATTATAAAAAACATTGGATATAGTTACTGTTCACACGGTGTATTCATAAATGGGCAAAGATACCTGATTTTGATAAAAAACAGAGATTGGTTGCCCATTTATTCATGTAGGGTGTTCGCCCTATATGGAAAAGATAGTAAATACAGCTTAGTAAGCAAGCTTACACGCTTACTTTACTATCTCTTCCATGCACCGTGAACTGTAACATATTATTGTTCCGTATATCAGTATTTTAAACTTTCTTAAATTAACCTTAATTTTACCTGAATAAATAGTTGATTCATTCTTAAATATCTGTTTTTTTCATTATTTCTCTGACCGTTTGTGCATATAATCTTGACTATTGTTTTTAAAGGTGCAATAATGTGTACTTGATAGAATAAGGCATATTACTCTAAGATAACAAATTAGTACATAATGCACTGGTACACACTATGTGATACCAAAAATGAGGAGAAAACATGAAAAAATTATTAACACCGTTATTATTAGTAGGGCTATCGCTCTCATTATCAGCTTGTGGCGGATCTGAGCCAGCTGAAACTACTGCTGCTGCAACTACTGTAGCTGAAACTACCGTTGCTGAAACTACTGCTGAAGAAGTTGTAGAAGAGGAAGTTGTAGAAGAAGAGGTTGTAGAAGAAGAAGTTGTAGAAGAAGTTGCTGAAGAAGAAATGGATATTGACCTTAGTGCATATGATGAGCTTGCTAGTTATATTGCAACATCATATGTTGGATACAATGAAGACAATGAAGAAGAGTTTGCTGGTATTGGTTTTGATGAAGAAGGAACATTTGGTGTTCTTGTAATCAGCAATTCTGTCGAATCTGTTAGCTTCGTAGGTGAAGTAACTGCTATTGATGAAGAAACTCTTTCTATTACTGATGACTCAACTGGTGTATCATTTGTTTTTGGTGTAGTTGACAATGGCGATGGCACTTTTACCTTAGATGCTGGTGATGCAGCTAGCTTAATCGTAACTGAAGTTGCTGTTGAAGATTTGATTACTGTAATTGCAGTTGTTGATACTTACACAGAAGCAATCGATGTTTCTGGTGAAGAAGTTGTAGAAGAAGAAGTTG
>CAYJKD010000143.1:0-7566 GCA_964370595.1 uncultured Lachnospiraceae bacterium | reverse complement strand
AAAAGTTACGGATTTTACTTTGATCCATCATTGCCATGTATCTTGTTCCTCTCTCCTTTAGGCATATTCTATCATTGCCTACTGTCTTTAAAAATATATCATTTTTTTAGCAACCTTGCAACACCCTATCTATAAGTTCTATGGAGGTTACTTTGTATTTGTTACTTTTTTTCCACATTTGTATCATTATTTACTGTGTTAAATAAGATTATGGAATTTCAATGAAAAAAAGCAGAAACATTTAAGTTTCTGCTTCAATAAAATTGATTATTATATCTACCTTCTATTTTTCAGAAAATCTGGAATATCGATTTGTGATTCTTTATTATGTGGACGGTAAGACGGAGCGTGTGGTGGCTGAATTGTAGGCATCACAGGCGAAGATAGTATTGGTGTTGGACTTACTGGTACTTGTTCCGAAGCTACTACTGGTACTGAGCTATTTGTAACTTGTGCACTTTGTGTCGGAACTGTTTGCGCTACAGGTCTATAAGCATTAAAGTTTGTTGTTGCTTTAGGAACTGGTGTAACACCCACTTCTTCTTCTCCTAATCCTGTTGCAATTACAGTAATATTCACTTCATCTTGTACTGTTTCATCATACATTGCACCAAAGATAATATTTGCTTCTTCTCCTGCAAGTTCTTCAACATAGCTTGCTGCTTCATTCGCTTCAATTAAGCTAATATCTCCTGAAATATTGATGATCACATGGCTTGCTCCATCAATTTTTGTTGCAAGTAGTGGACTTGCAACTGCTTGTTTAACAGCTTCAATCGCTTTATCATCACCTTTTGCATGTCCAATTCCAATATGTGCAATTCCTTTATCTGTCATTACAGTTTGTACATCAGCAAAGTCCAAATTGATTAATCCAGGAACGTTAATCAAGTCTGTAATGCCTTGAACTGCTTGTTGTAATACTTCATCTGCTTTTTTCAATGCATCTGGCATCGTCGTTCTACGATCTACAATCTCAAGTAATTTATCATTAGGGATAACGATTAGTGTATCTACATTTTCTTTTAAACGCTCGATTCCTTGCATCGCATTTGTCATTCGAGCTTTTGCTTCAAAACGAAATGGCTTTGTAACTACTCCAACTGTTAAAATACCCATATCTTTTGCAATTCTTGCAATGATTGGAGCTGCACCAGTTCCAGTTCCGCCACCCATTCCACAAGTCACGAAAACCATATCTGCACCTTTCATCGCTTGAGCTAATTCTTCTGCACTTTCTTCTGCAGCTTTTTCTCCCACGTCAGGCTTTGCCCCTGCGCCAAGTCCTTTTGTTAACTTTTCTCCAATTTGCATGGAAGTAGAAGCTTTACAAAATTGTAATGCTTGCTTATCTGTATTTATTCCAATGAATTCAACACCTTCAATGCTTTCTTCTATCATTCTATTAACCGCGTTGTTCCCTGCTCCACCAACACCGATTACAATTATTTTTGCTGCACTATCTGTTTCATTTATATTAATCTCTATCAAGATTATATCCTCCTTATCCCTTCATACATTTCCAAAATTTCAGTCTATCTAATACTATATTTGATTTTCCAAAAAATATCAACTATTTTTTTAGAAAAATTAGCACTATATTAATCATACTCACATTTAATACAATTGTCTCTCAAGCAAACAAAGACTTAAATCCAAATAAGTCGTCCCTCTTACCGTTATTTCTCATTAGAACCAAACAAAATACACTTAGTTATGTTTGAAAGTTATCATTATCATTCTGGAATAAATGTATACATCACATTTACTTCGATAGGATCATAATCATCAAGATATAATGTTCCTTTTTTTCCATTTAATTCTGGTAAGATACTTTTTAACTCTATAATTTTTCCATTAATTTCTCTATCATCTCCTAGTACAACCTTAATTTCACCAATCTGCAAAATAGGATCCTTACCTTGATTATAGAATATTTCATCTACTAATATTTCATTTATTGATAAAATTTGGGTCAAATTCAAAATATTTTCGAATATCTTTGGATTATCGATGGGAAGCGTTTGATATAATACAATCTGTCCAAAGTTCAACCCTGTTATCCATGGTACGTTAAGAAGCTTTTCATTGGCACTTTCTACAACCACTCCATCTTTATCAAAATACATATAACTACTCATATAAGAAACGTATCCAACGATACTCTTTTCATATACAATAATCTCAACCTCATTAAGATTGTGAAAGATCACTTCGTAATCTTCCACAAAAGGAATTTCCTCTTTTTCTCTAAATCGATTATAAATATATGCTATTACTGCATTGTTTTTGCTATTTTCTAAAAAAAGAAAATCAATGATCTGCTCTGATGTATACCATTGATTTCCGCTAACAGTAATCGTATTAATATTTGCAAAAAGTAGTACAAATCCTATCCCTAATAATAGAATCACAATTATCAGAATTCTGGTTTTTTTTATCATGCTACCTTCTCTCTCATTACTGATTTAAACTTTATTTACCTTTCTAGATATTTTTGTTTATTAATATATAAATATATACCATAAAACAGGTGAAATCATGATTGCTTTGGTATTTTTATTTGGTTTTAAACACTGAGCACCATTCCAATTTCTACAATTAAAACCAAGATTGCAGTTCCTCCATAGCTTATAAATGGTAAGGTCACTCCTGTATTTGGAATTGTATTCGTAACTACGGCAATGTTAAGAAACACTTGTATTGCAATCTGCGCCATTACCCCTATGGAAATTAAAGAACCAAAAAGATCTGGTGCATTCAACGCAATAAAAGCAATCCTATAAATAATAAACAAAAAAATCAGAATAATTGAAACAGCACCAAATAATCCTAACTCTTCACAAATAATCGAAAAAATCATATCGTTATGAGCCTCTGGTATAAAACCTCTTTTTTGCAGACTCTCACCTAGGCCTTTTCCCATCCAACCACCAGATCCAATTGCATAAAGTCCCTGGAGGACTTGATATCCACCTTCTAAACTATATTTTGCAGGATCAGCCCATACATAAATCCGCTCCAATTGGTAGGCTTGTAACAAACCGATTTCTTCTAAAAAATAAGCAATTGGCACTGCAAAAAAATATCCTACTACCCCAAGTAATCCTAGGAATATATACCACCATTTATCTCTTGTCACTACAAACAACATCGTTAGTGCTATTCCAAAAATAATAATGCCTGTACTTAAGTTATTAATTAAAACCATAGACGCAGGAATAGATACTAGGCAAAAATACTGGAACACTTGCTTTTTTTTATTAATTCCACTTCCAACACGTACAATATAATTTGCTAATACTACAATTAATACAATTTTTACAATTTCACTAGGTTGTAAACTCTGTCCGCCAATATTTATCCAACGCCGTTTTCCATTTATTTCATTTCCCCATATATTTACATATACCATCAACGAAACTGCAACTACATACCCTAGATTTGCAAGTTTCCTATACCAATGATAATCAAGCTTTGAAAGAACAAGTGCAATTACTAAAGCACCACTTGCATTTTTCAACTGGCTCGTCATGTTGCTAGTGGAGTTTAAATCACTTATGCTAGCACTATAAATCATAACTATACCGAATATGGTAATAAAAATCACTGCAAATAGCAAGCTAAAATCATACGCTCTTCTCACTTTCGTAGCAGTTTGTTCATTTTGACTTGCCATAATTCCTCCTAAAGATTTCTAACACATTCTTTAAAGATAGTTCCTCGCTGTTCAAAATTATCAAACATACCCCAACTAGCACATGCAGGCGATAATAAAACATAATCACCAGCATTTGCATATGCTGCACATACCCTGACAGCTTCTGCCATATCTTCTGCATACATTATTTCTTGGAAACCATAACTTCTAGCACATTCCGCGATTTTATCTCTTGTTTGACCAATAAGTACTAAATGTTTCACTTTACTTCCAAACTCTTTTATCCAATCATCATATTTTGCATCCTTATCATATCCCCCAGCAATAATCATTGTTGGGCCTGGCATTGCACGCACAGCTTGAATTGCAGCATCTGGATTTGTTCCTTTGGAATCATTATAATAACGAACTCCTGCTCGCTCAAGTACAAACTCAATTCGATGTTCCACTCCTTGAAATTCTTTTAATACCTTACGAATTATAGTAAGCGGCACTTTCATTTTTATTGCAATTGCAATTGCAGCCATTACATTTTCATAATTATGATAGCCTAGTAGTTGTAATTCATCTGTTGCTAACACAGTTTCAAGCTTTCCATCTAACATAAGCATAATGTCTTTACCATCTAGAAATACACCTTCGTCTAGCTTATGTACTCCAGAAAAGTAAAACACCTTAGCTTTGCAACTGTCCTCTTCTCCAAACCCACGAAGTACCTTATCTTCATAATTAAGTACAATTGTATCTTCACTTCCTTGATTGGTTGCAACTCTTTCTTTGATTTCTGCATAGTTCTCCATGGTTCCATGTCTGTCAAGATGGTCTGGCGTAATATTTAAAATCGCACTTACATTTGGACGAAATGTGGTAATTGTTTCTAATTGAAAACTGCTTACCTCAGCTACTGTTACTGTTTTGTCTGTTGTTTCAAACGCAACATCTGTATATGGGATACCAATATTACCAACTACATTTACCTCTTCGAAGTGAGCTTTCATGATTTCACCTACTAAAGTTGTTGTTGTTGTTTTTCCATTGGTACCGGTTATTGCAATCAACTTTCCTTTTGCAACTTGATATGCCAGCTGGATTTCACTCCAAATAGGAATGCCAGCATGGTCTAGTACAGAAACAAAACCTGCAGATAGAGGAATCCCAGGACTTATTACTGCAAGTTCAACCCCTCTTAGCTCTGCTTTTGTTAATTCCCCTAATATCACAGTAATTTTTGAACTGCTTTCAAATTGCTTATAAATTTTATCAGGATCCAATTTATGATTGTCATCATAAAGAATTACTTCTCCACCCATTTTTATAATTAAATTAGTCGCTGCAATTCCACTTTTTCCAGTACCTGCAACCAATATTTTTTGACTACTCATCCAATTACCCTCCTATAATCCTAAGTATGCAACCAAGCACAAAATTGCTGTTGTAATTGAAAATACTGCTACTACTCTAGTTTCAGACCATCCACCAAGTTCAAAATGATGATGAATCGGAGCCATTCGAAAAATTCGTTTTCCTTTTGTTGCTTTAAAATATCCTACCTGTAATATTACTGATAGAACTTCTACAAGATAAATCAATCCTATAATAGGAATAAAAAATGGTAATTGCATCATAAATGCTGCCGATGCTACAAACCCTCCTAGTGCTAAAGAGCCAGTATCTCCCATAAATACCTTGGCAGGATATACATTAAATAGTAAAAAACCTAGTAAACTACCAATAACTGCTCCAGCAATTGGGCTAATTCCACTGTTTTCACTAATCGACACAATCGCCATAAAAGCAGCAATCAATATCGTAACACTTGTACATAATCCGTCTAATCCATCGGTAAAGTTTACTCCATTATCAGTACCTAGTACTACCAAAAACACAAATGGTAAATAAAAGATTCCAAGGCCTATGAATATTCCTCCATCAAATCCTCCTGTAAATGGAATCAACATATCTGTAGATATTTCATTTGAATTCATCAAATAATATCCAAATATTCCTGTTATTAAAATTTGACCAAATAATTTTTGCTTTGGATTTAATCCTTCTGATCTCTTTAATACAATTTTAATATAATCATCAAGGAATCCTATAATTCCAAAGCCCACTGTAACAAAAAGCACCGGAAGAATTCTAGGATAATCTTCTATGTAAATCAAAGATGTAATCACAATTCCTGCAAGAATTACTAGTCCTCCCATGGTAGGTGTTCCTTGTTTTTTCAAATGAGACTGTGGCCCATCATCCCTTATTTGTTGCCCAAATTTAAGCTTGTGTAAAAAAGGTATCACTAGTGGACATAAAATTGCACTGATTCCAAAAGCGATAATTATCGCTAAAACTGTTTCATTAATCATGTTACACTCCCATCATTTCAGTATCCTATTTTAGATTTAATTCAACCATTAGTATAAGGCTTTTTTATAGAATAATCAACTTCTTTTATCTTGATTACCTCTTTCCTTATTCATCGATTAAACAGAAAATCTCCCTATTTATTTTACTGTAGTAATAAACAGCAAGACAAATAGAAAGATTCAACTTCCCCATACCTACTATCCGCAATACATTATAGAAAGCATCAATACACTTGCATTCTTATTATTCCACCGATACTGACTCTTGGGTTGGTTGGTTTTGCTCTTCTGTTGACTCAGATGGAAGTACAGGTTCAATTCCAGGTACATTCCCAGGGATTCCGCTGCTTTGCTGATCCTCTAAATTAATATACTCATCTGTCTCATATGGAATGGTTTCTTCTTGTGTTTCAGTTTGAGCTTCTAAGCTTCCTTCTCCTAATTCTGAAATCCCCTCTTCTTCTGGTAATATTACTTCAGCATCTGGGTAACTCTCTGTCTCTTCTGTTGGGAAAATATTCATATATGGTAATACTTCTGTCATTATCTTAGAAAATATAATACTTGCATAACCACCAGAAGCTTGATTTTCTACATTTGGGGTATCGATAATAATGTATAATACAATCTCTGGATTGTTCGCTGGTGCAAATCCCGCAAAAGAAACCAAATATTCTCCAGTACCTCTAGGAAGCTTCTCTGCTGTACCTGTTTTTCCACCTACCAAATATCCTGCTACTGCAGCTTTCGCACCAGTTCCCTTTTCTACGGTCTGAACTAGCGCATTCTTTATAAAGTCCGAAGTACTTTCTGAGATTGTCTCCTTAATTATCTTAGGAACCATATCTTCTACAACTGCACCTTCATCATTCATGATTCGCTTTGCGACTCTAGGCTCATAATAAGTACCACCATTTACGATTGAACAATAAGCCGCTGCCATCTGGATCATAGTCGTGTTGTAATTTTGTCCAAAAGAATTTGTTGCCAAATCTGACAGTTGCATATTAGTTTCATCGTAAATCAATGTACTTGTATCTGCCTCACCTGGCAAATCAATTCCTGTATCACTTCCAAACCCAAAGTGTCTCTGATACAATCCAAATGTTTGACTTCCAAGTCGAAACGCCATTTGCATCATTGCATCATTACACGATTGCATTAATGTTTCTTCCACTGTCAATGTTCCATGTCCATTAACATTAACACATTTGATATACCAAGGACCAACCTGTTCTCCACCGTCACAATAAAATGTTTCATTTGGATTTACTAGTCCTTCTTCGATGCCTGCAGCAACCGTAAATGCCTTGGAAGGTGATCCTGGTTCGTATGTATCACTTACAGAAAAATTTCTCCATTGATGATTCCAGGCAACTTGGCTACCAAAAGAATTAATCTCGCTTTCCGAATAATAATTTGTCACTTCCTCTATAACTATAGGTGTGGATTCTTTATTTTTACGGTTATAATCATCTTTCGCCTCTTCTAATCCCATAAGCCAAATTTGTTCCGATGAATATACCCCTTCTATATTTCTTG
>CAYJKD010000142.1:4581-7566 GCA_964370595.1 uncultured Lachnospiraceae bacterium | reverse complement strand
TGAAGAAGTAAGGCAAGTTGAATCAAGCGAAACGGTTCAAGAAACAACTCAAGAATCTAGAGAAGTGGTAGAAGATGAAACACTTGTTGAGAAACAAATACAAGAAGCGACTCAGTCCAATATCACAAGAGTGATTGATCCGACAAAACCGATGGTAGCATTAACAATTGATGATGGACCTCACGGGCCAGTAGCATATAGAATGATGGATGTACTTGCAAAGTATAATGCCAAAGCAACATTTTACATAGTAGGAGATCGAATTCCTGGACGTGAAGATGTAGTGAGAAGAATGGCTGCAGAGGGGCATGAAATTGGAAATCATACCATGAACCATAAATTTTTAAATAAAGTTTCTGCGCATGAAATTATCGCACAGGTACAGAATGCCAATACACAAATTCAACAAGTAGTCGGTCTTACACCAGCAACATTTCGATTGCCTGGAGGAATCCATAATGAAACAGTAAGAGCACATGTGGGAATGCCTATGATTCAATGGAGTATTGATACCAATGACTGGCGTACAAAAGATGCACAAAAGACAGTTAGTCATGTACTAGAAAATGTGAAAGATGGAGATATTATTCTGCTACATGAGCTATATGAGCAATCAGCAGTCGCAATGGAAATTTTGGTGCCAGAGCTAATCAATAGAGGATTTCAATTAGTTACTGTTAGCGAACTAGCATCAGCAAACTCAGCAACATTAGAATCTGGTAAGCTGTATTCAGATTTCCATAGATAGAAAGTAGGAAAGTTGAAAATAATTGTTGTATAAATTAAGTAAACGGTTGATGGAAGTGCTTTAACCATCAACCGTTTTTTTGTATACTTTTTTATATTTACTTAAACTTCGTTTGACATAGATACACCAATAATATAAAGAAGGAAAAAAACCTAATTCTAATCGTTTATATGCGTTATATGTCATTTTTGCAGCTTTTATTTTATTGCTTGATTTTGAAGATTGATGAACTCGGTAGTGTAGTAGAGGCTGATTGATTCCATTTGCAAATGGGATTTGTTCTTTTAATATTCGTAACCATGTTACAAAATCTTCATGTACAGAAGGATCGGATAGCATAGGATAATCTACAATAATTTCTTTTCTTATCATAACAGAAGAACAAGAGATAATATTTTGTTTCAATAATTCCTTATAGGTAATTACAGCAGGGACTTCTAGGTAATAGGATAAAGCTTTGCCGTATTCATTGATGAAACTAGATCCCGAAAATGTAAAACTAGCTTGGTGTTCATCAGCACATTGTAGTTGTAATTTTAATTTATTGGGATGCCACAGATCATCACTATCTAAAAATGCAATCCAGGATCCTTTACTTAAAGTAATTCCTATATTGCGAGAACCACCAGCACCCAAATTATTGGTGTTTTTATGGTAGCGAATATTGGGATGGGATATAATAAATTCGTGAACAATTGCAGCGGTGTGGTCGGTAGAGCAATCATCAATTACAAGTAACTCCCAATCTGTGTAGGTTTGTGATAAAACGGAATGTATGGACTCAGAAATAAACGTTTCTGCATTATAAGTTGGCATAATAATACTGATCATAAAAAATCCTTTCTGAAAAACGGAATAGGTAGTATGAGCTATACCAATAATATTAGGTTCTTTATAGGAGAATGTAAAGAGCAAATGATGTTTTTTCACAAGAAAATGTGGAAAAACTAATAAAAAATTAAAAAAATATCATGGAATATGTGTAGTAGTAACATTGCGAAGTAATAGGATTCATGATATACTTTACAATGATTTTAAAATAGGCAGTAAAGGACGATAAAAATGAAAAATGAACAATACAAACGATTGATAAAATTACTTTTTTCAAGTTTGATTGTGGCAATTGATGTAGCAACTTTTTATTATGTATGGCTTGTATATTACAATCCAATCAGATTAACACCCTTTTACCAAAGGGGAAATTGGCTGATGGCAGGGGTATATTGTGTCGTTGCTATCTTGTTTTTGAAAATATATGGAGGATTTAAAATTGGTTATCTAAAGCGATACAGTTTAATATGCTCCCATGGATTGAGTTTATTTCTGACTAGCTTTTTTGCATATGTGCAAATAGTATTGATGGATTTAAAATTTCCTGATGTGAGACCATTAGTTCTATTAATGATAATTCAATTATTTTTTACAATTGTATTAATCATATTATTTCAAAAATTATACGAAAATCTTTTTAAACCGAAGCAGATGCTTTTGATTTATGAAGAACAAGAAAATACACAATTATTGAAAAATATTCGATCAAGAGAAGAAAAATATTATTTAGCAGCAGCGATTCATTTGGATGCAGGCTTAGACAAAATTATGGAAGAGATTGTGAAATATGATGCAATTATTGTAGGAGATATTCCTTCCCATGAGAGAAATAAGATTATTAAATATTGTTTTCATTTAGGAATCAGAACCTATTCTGTACCAAAGATATCAGATATCCTAACAAGAACTTCTTCAGAACTAGACATTTTTGATACTCCGTTACTTTTATCAAAGAATGAAGGTTTGCAGATTGAACAAATGATAATAAAGCGCTGTATCGATATTGTATTTTCAATCATCGGAATTTTAGTGTCAATTCCTTTTGTTTTATTTATTATTCTCAGTATAAAATTAACAGATGGAGGTCCTGTTATTTATAAACAAGACCGTTTGACAAAAGATGGGAAAGTATTTAAAATTTATAAATTTAGAACAATGATACAAGATGCAGAAAAATATAGCGGAGCAATGCTTGCTAGAGAGAAAGATGATCGAATATTACCAATAGGAAAGCTGCTTAGACGAACAAGGTTGGATGAGTTACCACAGCTTTGGAATATACTTAAAGGTGAAATGTCTTTGGTGGGACCAAGACCTGAACGCCCAGAGTTAGCTAAGGAAATAGAAGAAGAAATTCCAGAATTTTCTTATCGATTAAAAGTTAAGGCAGGGCTTACTGGATATGC
>CAYJKD010000142.1:0-4571 GCA_964370595.1 uncultured Lachnospiraceae bacterium | reverse complement strand
CAAATTTATGGAAAATATAATACTACTAGTTATGATAAACTAAAATTGGATTTAACCTATATTAGAAAATACTCTGTAGTACTTGATTTGTGGTTGATACTTTTGACACCAAAAGTAATGATGATGAAAGAGAGTACGGAGGGAGTGATAGAAGAAAAAAACAATATTGATATTTGAAGAGTTACGGAAATATAAAACAATAAAAAGCAGGAATGGATTTAGTAATGTGGCTAAATCTTTCCTGCTTTTATTATGAGTTTTATTTACAATAATTTTGTAGTTATGGAAAAATTGATTAGTATATTCCAGAAAATACACTATAAGGAACACGAATTTTATTAACAGTTTCGTCTATGTTAAGAGAGTCGGTGTTTGCCATTAATTCCTCTCCTAATCTTATGTTTTCAACTAAAGTAGTGACGGTATCAGCCATTGCTTTAGAATCTTGCATAATCGTTCCAATCATTTGGTTTTTACTGATCAACTCTCTAGCAGAATCAGTAGCATCTACACCAAAAACAGGGATTAAGCGATTAGCCCCAGTATTATATCCAGCACTTTGTAAAGAGGCAATGGCACCTTCAGCCATTCCGTCATTGTTAGCAATGACAAGTTCAACCATGTTTCCATTTGCTTCCGAGTAATCTGCTAAAATAATATTCATATAATCTGTCGCAGCTTGAGGAGACCAATTTCCGCCTTGATCTACTAAATATTTCGATGTATTATTTGCATCATAAAACATTAGTGCAGGTTTTCCAGCGGCAGTTAAAATTGCATTCGCATCTTCTACAGCATATTGTGTTCGAGTTTCTGCTTCTATATTTCCTTCTTGCCCTTTGAACATTACGTATGAAATCATACCATCTTTATTTAAATCCACAGTATCATAGTTAGCTACTAAATATTCACCAATCATACCGCCTTGTAAATGTCCAGCCTCAGAAGCATTTGTGCCCACAAAAGCACAGTTATCATAACTAGAAACCAATTCATCATCAATTTCACGATTAAAGAAGATAATTGGAATTTCGGCTTTTTTAGCAAGATCAATTACAGTTTGAGCAGCATCAGGTAGTGCCGTTTCCACAATATTTACAATTAATAAGTTAGCCCCATTTGTGACAGCTGTATTGATTTGTTCTAATTGTGTTGCTTGATTTGAATTTCCATCATAGTTTTGATAGGCAATGCCAAGTGTGTCTAGAGATTCATTTATATTAGCTCGTACACTAGAAACGTACACATCAGAAAAATTGTAGTAAAAAATAGCAATATTTAACTCGTTGCTACTTGTTTTTTGGGGTTCTGTGGAGTTGTTTGTAACTTCGGTAGTATTTTCTGTTTCTTGATTCGGTGCTAGCGCCGTGGTACAACCAGTCATGATAATAAATGAAAGAGCAATTGTATACAAAGCAAATAATATTTTTTTCATAAATAGTTCCTCCCGTATATGTAATCTCCACTTTTTGTATGTAAAGATAAGCATCATTTAGTTGTTACATAATTATTATAACGAATCATTCGGAATTGTGCAACAAATACGGATGAAAATTAGAAGTTAAAATACTTGCAAGTTAACATAATTTAAATAGATTGTAAAGAATGCAAGCGGTGAAGTCTGAGAAATGATGGATTTTTAGAAAAAAGATAGATAATAACAACTTGAAGAATTAAAATTCACATGGTATGATAAAAATAGAAGGAATTACTGGGAGATGAGAGTGAATAATAAAAATATTAGCTTGTAAAGGAGAAGAGATGAGAGGATTGATAAAAACATTATTATGCTCTCTAGCATTATGTAGCACCATGTTTCTAGGAGAGGCATATGCTGGGACAAAAGAGGAATCATATGCAAAAGTTTTTGATGCAAATTATTACTATGAGAACTATCCTGATTTACAAGCAACGATTGGTACAGACCCACAATTGCTCTTTGAGCATTTTCTGACAAGTGGAATGAAAGAAGGAAGATCAGGAAATGAAGAGTTCAATATTCGAACTTATATTTTTAATAATCCAGATTTATTAAATGTGTTTAAAACAGATTATGCAAAATATTGTGATCATTATATCGAAACTGGAAAAGCAGAAGGAAGAATTAGCACGACAACGGAGCCATTGGCCGGAATCATCGGTACTTACACCACGTATTATGATCCAAATAAATCGAGAGCGACGAATATTGCAACAGCTGTATCACGGATTAATGGAGTTGTTCTACAGCCAGGAGAAAGTTTTTCTTATAGTGACACATTATTACCGAGGAGAACATCTAATGGGTATGTAAGTGCACCAGTCATTGGAGGAAGTGGAATGGGTGGTGGAATTTGTCAAGTATCATCCACATTATATGCGGCTATGTGTCATGCACTTCTACAACCAACAGAGCGATTTCCACACTCTAGTAGAGTTAGTTACATGCCAGTAGGACTTGATGCAACTATATGGTCTGGGCATAAAGACCTAAAATTCGTGAATACATTTTCAAAACCGCTAGCGATACTGTCAGAAATAGTTGTTGCTGAAAATGAAGCTGCAGTTACAGTTACCTTATACTTGCATGAGTAATAAAGTTAATAGCGGAATGGTTATCCCACTGAGCAAAGAAGAAATTACCACACAGGTGGTTGCGAACTCAGAATCTCCCTCATATTTTTCTGCAAGAATTGCAGTTGTACTAGCTGCAGGCATCCCAGATAGTAAAACCGAGATATTTAAAACAAGTTGGCTGGTATTTAATAATTTGCAAATGCTAAATACTATAAATGGTAATAATAGTAGGCGAACGAAAGAGTATTTTAATACGGAAGGGTTGCCTAAACTTCGAAAAGGGACCCTAGAAAATATGGTACCAATTAGAAACATAGAGAGAAAGGTAAGAGAACTTCCAATGGTTCTCAAGCTTTCTTCTAAAAAAATAGGTAAGGATATTTCTCCAAACATGATGACAAGACCAATTAATACAGAAAAGATACAAGGATGAGTGATGGTTGTCTTTAATAGACTCCAACGTTCATTCTTTTTCTTTGTAAATAAAGATAAACCTACAGACCACATCATGATTCTCATGGGAACAAGATAGATGGAAGTATAGAGTAATCCTTGTAAACCAAATAGACCTTGTGCAATTGGGGTTCCCATAAAACCAGCATTGGATACAATAGTAGCATATTGAAGTGCTTGTTTAGGACCATTCTTTTGCTTAAAATACAAAAGCTTAGCAAGTGAAAATGATATTATTTGAACAATAATGGAAATAATAAAAATGGAGATGAATTCCCGTATCGTATCGCGATTTATTCCAGAAAGAAATGAAACAATAATATTACAAGGTAATACAAGATTAATGACTAAATCAGTTAACAATTTATTTGCATTTGATGGAAGTAACCCCCTTTTTCCCACGTAGGTGCCAATTAGTAATATGACACCTAATTCTCCTAGAAGATTTAAAACTTGTCCAATATCCATAATGCCTCCAAAAATTTTATTTAAAAATATTATGTCATAAAAAAAGTATTATGGCAATTATTGTTTGAGTTACAGTAACAAGAAAAAAACTAAGCTTGCTTTTTTTGTTTTTATTAGATATAATGAAAAACAGTTTTGTTTTAACAAGTCAATTAATTAAAGTGAGGAGAAGTTATGAAACAAGCAATAGAACAAACATATCTCCTAAGTGTACTAGAGAAGTTAATCAATACCCCAAGCCCAGTAGGTTACTATGAAGAAGTTAATCCATTATTAACTAGCATGGCAAATGAACTTGGGTATGAAGTTTTTTTTGATCGGAAGCACACGGGATATATAAAAGTTGAAGGAAAAGATACAGCTAGGACAACTTGCATTGGAACACATTTAGACACTCTGGGATTAATGGTCCGAAAAATTGATGATAATGGAATGATTCGAACAAGAAATCTTGGAGGAATCAATTATAACAATATTGAGGGAGAAACTGTTACAGTTATAACCAGAGGCGGAAAGCGCTACACAGGAATGATGGCATGTCAATCTCATTCTGTGCATGTATTTGATGATGCTAGAGAGTTACAAAGAAATGAAAATACGATGATCTTATTGTTGGATGAGAAGGTGTCATCAAAAAAAGAAGTGAAAGATTTAGGGATTGAACACGGAGATTATATCTATATTGAACCACATTATACAATGACACCAAGTGGATATATTAAATCTAGATTTATTGATAATAAAGCTAGTGTTGCTTGTTCTTTAGCAGTATTAAAGGATATGAAAGATAATAATCTGAAACCAGATCATAATCTACTATTTGCTTTTCCTCATTATGAAGAGGTAGGGCATGGAGGCTCTTATATTCCAGAAGGTGTTGATGAATATCTTGCTGTGGACATAGCAGTGCTAGGACCAGATCATAATGGAAATGAACATAGCGTTACGATTTGTGTAAAGGATAATTTCTCGCCATATGATAGAGATATTACAGATAAATTGATACAAACAGCAAAAGATATTGAAATTCCATTTGAAGTTGATGTGTTTTATCGATATGGAAGTGATGCAAGTGCAGCGGTTCGTGCTGGAAA
>CAYJKD010000141.1:0-7582 GCA_964370595.1 uncultured Lachnospiraceae bacterium | reverse complement strand
CACAATGGAGTAGAATCGAAATTAAGAAGAGCGGAGAGTTCCGCTCTTTTTTTGTTGCTTATTTTATGCTCTCTATGGTAAGATAACAATTGAAAATCATAAGATGTTGTGAGGAAGAAAATGCTACGGACAGAACAGGAGAGAGAAGTTTTTTTATTTGCATTAAAAGTTGGACGGATGCTACTAGAAAGTGGAGCAGAGGTGTTTCGGGTAGAGGAAACGATAAAGAGAATCTGCCAGTATTATGGACTAGAATCTGCAGAACCTTTTGTACTAAGCAATGGTGTATTTCTGACTATGGGAGATCAAAGAGAAGCTCAATTTGCAAAGGTTATTCATGTTCCAGTTAATAACTCTAATTTGGCAAAAGTGGTTGAGTTGAATGAATTATCTAGACAAATTGTAAGAGGAAATTACACCTTAGAAGAAGCAAAGCAACAACTGGTCCGTATTGAGCAATTGAAAAATAATCCAGTACCACTGCGAATCTTGCTTGGTGGTATTAGTACAGGTTGTTTTAGTATCTTGTTTGGTGGAGGAATCAAAGAGTCAATTGCTGCTTTTGTAATTGGTGTTATACTTTATGCATTTTTAGCAGTTTCTAGAGATAAAAAATTATCCAAAATTGTGTGTAATATCACAGGGAGTGCTCTTGTTAGTGCATTGTGTACCCTTACGATTCATTTGGGATTAGCAGATTATCTACAACCTTTAATGGTTGGGTGTATTATGCTTTTAGTCCCTGGAATGGCGTTTGTAAATGGGATAAGAGATTTTGCAAATGGAGATTATATTGCAGGTTCTGTTCGATTGACAGATTCTTTGCTAGTATTTGGTTGTATAGCGATTGGTGTAGGGGTGGTATTTTCCCTTTATCAAGGAATAACAGGAGGTGTACTCTTATGAATGTACTAGAGATTATGCTTGCTGGAATTGCAACAATGACATTTTCTGTATTATTTGGTACTCCATGGAAATTTATTCCTTATTGTGGAATGGTAGGTGGTATTAGTTGGGGATTGGTAGAGTTGTTTTCATTGTGGATTTCAGAATCTTTAAGTGTGTTTTTAGCTACTTTGATTGTGGTTATAGTTGCTAGATTTTTCGCAGTGAAAAAAAGATGCCCTGTTACTGTATTCATATTGGCAGGAATCATTACACAAGTACCTGGAGCTGGAATTTATTGGTCGGCGTATTATGTTGTGACGAAAGAATACGTATTAGCAGCAGAACGAGGGTTAATGGCATTAGAAGTGGCAATTGCTATTGTGCTTGCCATTGTGTTTGCGCTAGAGTTACCACATAGGTTGTTTAATAGAGAGAAATAGGAGAAGTATATGATGTTGATTAAAAATGGGATAATTGTAGATCCTAAAATTGGTGTGGAAAGAAAGTTAGATTTGTTGATAAAAGATGGAAAAATTGAAAAAATTGGGGATAACCTTGAAGTGCATTCAGATGTATCCATGATTGATGCGGATGGAATGATTGTTGCTCCAGGTCTAATTGATGTGCATGTGCATTTTCGTGATCCTGGCTTTACTTATAAAGAAGATATTCAAAGTGGTGCAAAGGCTGCTGCAAAAGGTGGTTTTACTACGGTAGTTTGTATGGCAAATACGAAACCAGTGGTAGATAATGTAGAAACATTAAACTATATTTTGGAAGAAGCCCAAAAAGCAAAAATTAATGTTTTGCAAGCAGTATGTATAACAAAAGGAATGAAGGGGATAGAGTTAGTTGATTTCGATGCTTTATTTCAAAATGGAGCTGTTGGGTTTACAGATGATGGAATTCCCATCAAAGATCCTTCTGTCGTAAAAAAAGCAATGGAAGAGGCAGTTCGATTAGATGTTCCAATTAGCTTACATGAAGAAGACCCTTGCTTTATTACAAATAATGGAATTAATAGTGGAATGGTATCAGATACCTTAGGGATTGAAGGTTCACCGATTGTTGCAGAAGATACAATGGTAGCAAGAGATTGCATGATTGCACTTGATACAGGAGCAACTGTAGATATTCAACATATCAGTTCTGGCAATGCAGTGGCTATAATTCGTGTAGCAAAATCCTTGGGAGCAGATATAGTTGCAGAAGTTACACCTCATCATTTTTCTTTAGATGAAACAGCTATTTTAAAATATGGAACACTTGCAAAAATGAATCCACCACTACGAACTAAGAGAGATAAAGAATTGCTAATCCAAGGACTAATAGATGGGACGATAGATGTAATCGCAACAGATCACGCACCTCACAGTAAGGAAGAAAAGGAAAAAGAATTGACGCAAGCACCAAGTGGAATTATTGGATTGGAAACAGCACTTTCCTTGGGGATTACACATTTAGTTGAACCAGGATATTTGACCATGGTTCAACTGATGGAAAAGATGAGTTATAATCCAGCAAAATTATATCGTTTGGATAAAGGGTATATTCAAGAAGGTGTCGATGCAGATTTAGTAATCATAGATCCAAAGCAACGATGGATTGTAGATGAATTTGAATCGAAATCGAAGAATTCTCCATTTATAGGTGATGAGTTGGTTGGGAAAGTTAAATATACAATCTGTAATGGATTAGTTGTGTATCAAGATTAATACATGATTAAGTGCGGTGATTTCACTTGCTTGCAAGAGTGAAATTACAAACGCCGAGGGTGAAATTTATTTTCACCCTTGTAACATGGATTTTTCGATAATTTTATGATATGATAGGTGGTAACGTAGAAAAGCTTTAAGGAGGAGTAGTTAATGGGTAGAAGTGTAAGCAAAAATAAATATGTGGCATATGTAGGCTCGTATTCCTACACCGGAAAAGCAAAAGGAATAACAATATTCGATGTAGATGAAGTAAAGGGTAAATTTATAAAAAGATGTGAGGTTGAGGTTAACAACTCATCTTATGTGATTGCATCAGCAGATGGAAAATATCTTTATTCAATTGCAGATGAAGGAGTAGTAGCATTTCGAATTCTAGAAAACGGTGCCCTTAGTCGTATCAATAGTGAAGGAATCAATGGAATGAGAGGATGCCATTTAGCCTCTGACCATGAAGGTAATTATGTATATGTGTCAGGCTATCATGATGGAAAATCTACAATTATGAGATTAAATCAAGATGGTTCCGTTGGAAATATTGTTGATGGAGTCTATCATAAAGGTTTAGGTAGCGTTGCTGAACGAAATTTCCGTCCTCATATTACTTGTACAAGAAGAACACATGATGGAAAATACATTCTTTGTGCAGATTCTGGATTAGACCAAGTAAAGGTATATCGTTTTGATGAGAGTGATGAAAGAATGGTACAGGTAGACTCTGTTCCATGTGATTTAGAGTCAGCTCCACGTAGATTTTTATTTAGTAATGATGGTAAATTTATTTATTTGATGTATGAACAAAAAAACGTGATTGATGTATTTTCTTATGAGCAGGGAGAGCGGGTTCCTGTGATTGAAAAAATACAAACGATTACAACTACTGGAGATAAATGTAGCAGTATTACAGCTGCGTGTTCTCTGAGATTTTCTCAAGATCAGAATTATTTGTTCTGTGGAAATGCTGGAGATGAAACAGTTTCTATTTATAAAAGAGATGTGGAAAGTGGAAAGTTAGAGCAACTTTGTTGTCTTCCAATTAGCGGATCATATCCAAAGGATATAGCAGTATTTCCAGATGGAAAACATATCGCAGCAATAAATAATGAAAGTAGTAGTATTACATTTTTTAAAGTTGAATATGATAAGGGATTGATTGTTATGAGTAGCAATGAAATTCCTTGTAATGAGCCAAACTGTTGTGCGATTGTGAAGGTAGGAGAGTAAAATGGCAGGTTCAACATTTGGAACCATATTTCGGATAATGACATGGGGAGAATCTCATGGAAAAGCAGTTGGAGTAACGATAGATGGTTGTCCAGCAGGGATTTTATTAAATGAAGAAGATATCCAACTGTTTTTAGATAGAAGAAAACCTGGACAAAGTAAATTTACCACTATGAGAAATGAAGCAGATCAAGTGGAAATTCTTTCAGGAGTATTCGAAGGGAAAACGACTGGAACACCAATTGCTTTAATTGTGCGAAATCAAGATCAAAAATCAAGAGATTATACGAATATTAAGGGTGTATATCGACCTAGTCATGCGGATTTTTGTTTTGATCAAAAATATGGATTTCGAGATTATAGAGGTGGCGGGCGATCTTCTGGACGTGAAACCATTGGTCGCGTTGCAGCTGGTGCGATTGCATCAAAATTTTTAGAGTCTAATGGAATTAAAGTACGAGCATTTACGAAAAGCATTGGTGAATTTCAGGTTGACCCATTGAACTTTCAATGGGATGCAAGGAATGAAAATGCACTCTATATGCCCGATGAAAAAACTGCAGTAAAAGCGCAAGCGTGGCTAGAGACCTTGATAGAAGAATGTGATTCTGCAGGAGGAGTTGTAGAATGCATTATAGATGGGGTGCCATCAGGACTAGGAGAACCTGTCTTTGACAAAATGGATGCTTGTCTAGCTCAAGCTATATTTTCGATTGGAGCGGTAAAAGGATTTGAAGTAGGGAATGGTTTTGAAGCTGCTAGGATGAGAGGATCTGAAAATAATGATAGCTTTATAATCGGTGCAGATGGAAAGGTAGGCAAGAAAACGAATTATGCAGGTGGTATTCTAGGTGGAATTACAGATGGTACAACAATTACACTTCGCGCTGCATTTAAGCCAACACCTTCGATTGCAAGAGAGCAACAAACAATAAATAATAAGGGTGAAGAGGTTTCTATTCAAATAAAGGGTAGACATGATCCAATTATTGTGCCAAGAGCTGTAGTGGTGGTAGAAGCAATGACTGCAATTACCATAGCAGATTTATTATTAAGAAACAAAACTGCAAAATTTGCAGTTGAGGAATAAAAGAAAGAGGATATATATTATGAAGATTGCAATGGCGAATGATCATACCGCGATTGAAATGAAACAAGTAATCAAAGCACATATTGAAGCGAAAGGGTATGAAGTAATCGATTTCGGAATCAATGTGGAAGAAAGCTGCAATTATCCAACATATGGTGAAAAAGTAGCACGAGCAGTAGCCTCAGGTGAAGCAACTTATGGAATTGCAATTTGTGGTACTGGAATTGGAATTGGAATTGCTGCAAGCAAAGTAAAAGGAATTCGTGTTTGTACTTGTAGTGAACCATATAGTTCAAAGTTGTCAAGAATGCATAATGATACTAATGTTTTAACATTTGGTGCGAGGGTAGTTGGTAGTGAAATGGCAAAAATGATTGTAGATGAATGGCTTGATAATGAATTTGAAGGCGGACGTCATCAAACAAGAGTCGATATGATTATGGAATTGGAAAACTAGTATAATAGGGTAGACTAAAATAAAGATAGAACACGTAAAATTGAAATAAAATTTTACGTGTTTTTTTTGCAAAAAATTAAGATTATAATTGTTAAAAGTTTAAAGTTATGTTACGATAAAACTGTAGGATATTGAATTATGTAAATTGTTTAACTGTTGTTTATCGTAATAAAAAGGAATTAAATATGAATGAAGAAAATTTATTGTCAACCAAAATTTCGATTACGAACACACCGATTGACATTAATGCTGTTAGGCGCTTACCTATGGATAGTGCTAAAAAATATTGTGTGATTCCCATAGCGATACATGAGGAAAGCATAGAAGTTTTGATTGAAGATACCTTTGATTATTTTGCGATAGAGGAAATTCGTTTTTTGACGGGATTGAAAGTAACTCCACATGAAGGGAAAAAAGAAGAAATCTTGCGGAGTATTCATGAGTTTTATTCAGAAATAGAAACTCAAAAGGCAGCAAATAGTGCAAATGAAGATGCAGGAATTTTAGATCATGATAGTTTTATTGCTGTTTTAGAAGGAGCAGAAGATACCAGTACAGGGACATTAATTAATTCTATTATCTATAAGGCATATAGCACAGGGGCTAGCGATGTTCACATTGAACCCTTTGCAGATATTATAAAACTTCGAATTCGTGTAGATGGACAAATTGTCTACTACCTATCTCTTAGAAGATCATTACATAACCCCATTGTAGCGCGAATTAAAATTTTATCAAATCTCGACATTGCAGAAAAAAGAATCCCACAGGATGGTCATTTTCGTGCTAAGCTAAATGACATTGATCTGAATGTACGGGTATCTACCATGCCTACTGTGTATGGAGAAAAAGTAGTGCTTCGTTTTATGAGTCAAAATATTAAGCTCGATAATGAAGAAACATTTGGTATGAGTCATTTTGATTATGAAAAGATGACAGAGTTACTTAGAATACCTCATGGACTAATTTATATGACAGGACCTACGGGAAGTGGAAAAACAACAACCCTATATCTTATGATTGAATATCTATCTAAGCAATTGATCAATATTGCAACAGTAGAAGATCCTGTAGAAAAGAATATTCCTAATATCAATCAAACGCAGATCAATCCACTAGCAGGACTTACATTTGAAAGTGGGTTAAGAGCATTACTTAGACAAGATCCAGATATTTTGATGATAGGAGAAACTCGAGATAGAGAAACTGCAAGTATATGTGTTAGAGCAGCACTAACTGGGCACTTAGTATTATCTACATTGCATACAAGTGATTCGATCTCTGCAATTGTACGGTTGTTAGATATGGGGGTAGAACATTATTTGCTTTCAAGCTCACTTACAGGAATTGTTGCACAACGTCTAGTGAAAAAAATTTGTCCTTATTGTAAAGAAAAGATTATACATGATCCAATTATTCAATTAAGGGGTCAGAAGTTCAAGGAGAGTTTTCAAGGAATTGGTTGTCATAATTGTAATTTTACAGGATACAAAGGAAGAATTGCAATTCATGAAATATTTGTAGTTGATGCGATTGTACGTAAATTAATTTCGGACAATGCGCCTATTGAATCAATTTATGCTCATGCACATAGCAATGAACAGTTTGTTCCACTGCAAGAAAAGGCGATTCAATTAGTAAAAGCAGAAATTACAACGGTGAAAGAAATATTAAAGGTCATTAATTTTGATCAATAAAGGAGGAGCTTTAAAGTGAAGCTTATCAGTAACAAATTAAAAGAATCAAAAGGTTTTACAATGATGGAAATCATAGTGGTACTTGTAATTATTGGAATCTTAGCAGCAGTATCAATACCGTCTATGATAGGTTTTATTAATGATGCAAAAGGAAAAGCATATATGGGAGATGCAAGAATTGGAATGGTAGCAGCACAGACAATTCTTACAGAAAAAAAAGCGAGTGATTCTGAGTTTGAGACGAGTTCAGATATATTTGAAACTGGTGGGTCATATGCTTTAGAGTTTGAACTTCTAGTATCAGGTGTTAGTAATCCAACAGGTTTTTCGGATTTTACGTTTAACAAAGATGGGACACAAGTAGTAGGACTTACTTATGATACAGGTAAAGGGTATCGTGTTATTGTCAATGAAGCAGATGGAGTTGTGGTTGAGGAAGTGTAAGGTAAAGCGGTATGATTATTAATCTATATATTTGCCTTATTTTGTTGGTGATGTGTATCATTGATCT
>CAYJKD010000140.1:0-7609 GCA_964370595.1 uncultured Lachnospiraceae bacterium | reverse complement strand
GTCTATTAAATATCAAAAATTTATGTAGCAGGAGAAATGAAATGTCTAATTATCAACATCAAATTACTGAAAGTAGAAACTTAGAAGAAAACAAGGAGGGGCGTTCTAGTCAACCTGCAACAACTTTTGTATTCCTTGGTTTTGCCCTATTGATCATAGGTGCAATTCTTGCCTTACTTGTTCCAAGCCCGACAGATTTTATAGAAGGTAGCCAGTTTCGGTTTAAATATATCGGTACAAGTAGCCAATCACATCAAGGGGGAATACGTTTCGCTAGAAATACCGAAACCAATTATTTTGCAGTGTATGAAGGGGAGGCCTATGGTACTACACATAGATATACCTATCATAGCAGTTTTGATAGTAGTGCTGACGCCTATCGTTTTTCCCAAGGGAACCCAACATTAAACCTAACTAGTTACATATACGATGATTTTGGGCAAGACAAAGTCCGATTCATTTCCTCAGATTCCACACTAAGCGAAGAGGTGTTTTCTGAGCGAATGATTGGCATTGGGATTTGTGGTGGAAGTGTTATGTTACTTCTTACAAGTTTGTTTTTGGCATTGAGTGATAGAAAAAGAGGAAAAACGATTTTCTTTCATCCATTTTACTTAGCAGGAATAATAGGAATTTCGACCATAATCGGCATTGGACTTGATTATACATTGGCAACTTTTCGAAATGAAAATTCGTTGCCTGATAACTGGCAAGTGTTATCTGTAGAAGTAGCAGTTCCCACGCTTGAACCCTTAGAGAGACATATCTCTAGAGGCGGATATTTCTCCTTTGATATTCCACGTGGTTTTGAATACATTCAAGATGATTTTTACTCAAATGAAGCTAGTATAGTTGGAATTCAGGATATATTTCCTATGGGAACACCTGAGGATGCTTACGCTAGTATATTGTCAATTTATACCAAAGAAACTACGCCAATTTCAATTACTGAATTTGGACAATGTATAGAGTTTTCTTTGAATGGAATTGATGGAATTTACGGTGATTTACTGCTTGAATCAGCTACGCTTGATCATGCGATGGGTTTGGTACGAATTGCAATTTTGCCTAGTGAAAATATCATCTTTACACTAGAAAGTGTAAATGATTCCAAAGAGATTGCCATAGAAAATATGGATGTGGTATTCAAAAGTCTTATGTATGAAAATGCGAATAAAGATTTTCTTACAGGGGAGAGTTTTATAAGTAGATATGATGGATCTCAACTGGTATTAAATTTTGATGGAAGCTATGTTCATTATAACAATGGCCAGAATCATGAACATGGATCAAAAAATGGAACTTATCAATTGTTTTCAGGAGTAGAGGCATATACAGCAATGACAAACTACGGTTCTACCTACGAGGAACTGTCAGAATATGTTAGCTGGTGCCAAAATGGCTACATTTTAGGAGCAGAAAGTAGTATTCAAGCAGGTATCTATCAACAGGAAAATCCTGGAGATTTTCGAGCTTTCCCATTAGATTGGGAGCGAGAAATTGTATCATCCTCAACCTTTTATCTCTTAGTTTGTTCCACAGAGGAAGGGGATTCCACATCTTACTTAGGATTTTATATTCCAATCAAAGGTGTTATGGAGATGAGAAATCTCAATGATGGGACGATAGCACAATGGGCAATTGTGGAGTAAGTGATGTAAGTGGATTCTGGTACAGCTTCATATTTCAAAAAATAATAACATGAAACCAATTTAAAAATACGACTCGATATCATGATAAATATCGGGTCGTATTTTCTTAACTTTTCTTTATAAATTCATTTTTACATTTCGAACAGGTAATACAGATTTTTCCTCGACCTCTTGGAACGCGAATTGTTTGTTTGCAATTAGGACATTTATAGTATCGATGGGTTTTCGTACCTACAAGTAAATGTATGATGGCAATTGCTTGCTTTTCAAGGGGATAATAGCGATTGAGAAACCATTGGTTTTCGCTAGATCTTTTATAGATATCTCTAGAAAACATTCTAAAGATACACCAAATAATTGGAATATATATTAAAAACATTCCTAGCTCAAATTGAAAAATGTTGCAGATAACAGAAGCAATTGTTGTAACAATCAGTAAAAATAAATTTAGTTTATCAACACCGTATCTTCCTATCATAAAACTTCTTAATCGATTCATAGTTCCTCCAATGTGAAAATAATTTTTTCTATTGTAACATTGATGTATATAAAAATACAACGATTATAAAATTGTTTAACAGAAAGTTCACAGATCCATATTTTATTTCTATATAATAACCCATAGATTACACCCAGTCGTAATTCAACATTTTTTGGATGATAATGCAAGAAGTTATGGTAATGAATATTTCAAGAACACTACTTACAATACCAATAGCAATAAGTAGTGCAGAAGAAATGATGGCAATGATACATACTCCAATTAAAAAAATGTTAGCTACTTGGGTATTCTTTGCATAAACATGTTTAATCAAAATTAAAAACAAAATAATGAGCATCACAGCACTTAAAAATGCAAATATAATATGCAGAAATGAGCGAAAGGGATATACATTCGGTAAAAAGGGAGTTGTAACCGCACAAAACAGTAAGGCAAGTACAACATTCTTTATGTAGAACATATATTTTTTATTCCCCATTTTAGGAATAATCAGCCTCATCGATTTTGCAAGATAAAAAATCACAATAACACCCCAGATAAAAAATCCTATTTTTCCGTCTTGTAAATTGCCGATTACTGAAAAATTCAACTCGGTCCACGAGCCAACGCTAGCAAACAATATGGTATAAATTGGAATAATAACATAGGCCAATATACTTAACATGGTAACTCTTTGGTTTTTCTTCTTTTGTTTTTTTAATAAGCTGTCTTTACCTTTCATAACTTAACCCCTCAGTCATTTAAATAAATCCTACTAACTTTGTAATTGTTTTGAAAAAATGATATAGAAATCTTTGGCATATCGAAGAAAAGGATTCCTAGTTATGGTCAGTATAACAAATATCTATGCAAATGTCTTTAAAAAAGTTTTAAATCATAATCGAATACAATTATGGAAAGGAACCTTTTTTGTATAGAGAAAATAAAAGAAACAAATGTTCGAAACAGCTTGCAATTGTTCAGATAAATGAATATAATAGTTGATGTAAATAAGGAGGCAATATGGATTATTTAACAACGATTGAAATGTCAAAACAATGGGGAATCACATCGCGAAGAATTGCACTGCTTTGTGAGAAAAACCGAATTGTAGGTGCTATAAAAAAAGGAAAGACTTGGCTTATTCCACAAGATGCATTGAAACCAAAAGACGGAAGAAAGCGTGATTTATAACAAGAGAGGAATTTTATGGCAAATACGAAAAAAAGAAGAGATGTAGAAATATACGAAAACTATTGGAAGTTTACAGCTGCGCATTTAGATATCACAGGGACGAAATTTAATAATTGCCTAAATGTTATCATATTATTTATTGATAAAAACAAAGTGGAATTAGAGAATAATGCGAAGCAGAGTGGAAGATTTTTAGAATGTGATTTATATAAACAACTACAAGAAAAAATAGTGAATGTATCTGGATTTAAAGGAGCTGATGCATCGCTTTCTGCACGAAAAGTGATTAATCAATTTGTTAAAATTGGTTTTATTAATCCGTTGTTATTAGGGTACCATCCCCTCGTGAAGCAATTTGTACGAGATAGTAGTAGAGAGCAGAAAAAAATTATTTTTTCTAAGATTTTTTATGAAAGTTCCTCCCTTGCTTCTGACGTTACCATTGATAAAAGAGAATTGAAGCATATAAACTTTTTATTAAAAACACTAGACCGTAATCGGTCCTTAAATAAAGATGATATTATATCATTAATGGTTACAGATATTAGCAACTATAAAAATGGTTTCCTAACACGTGAGGAGCTTAATTCTCAGTACCAATATGCCAAGGCAAGTGAATTTGATGAGCGTAAATACAATCAAATTGCTCATATCATAGGTTATTTGAAACGATTTGTAGATTTGAAATATGATAAAAACCAAGAGCGTTTTTGGTTTGCAGATGACCCAATCATTGCAGATACAAATTTTGATCAAAGCTTTAAGCGTGATAATATCAAACATCGTATTTATAAAGAAGAGTTAAAAGAAGAGTCGGTTCTTTTGTACGGAGAAGCGGTTTGTTATGTTGAGAAAAAGGCATATAAATCGTTGATTGCATCACATATTAAGCCTTGTATCGACTGTTTAAAGGAATATAAAGAAGAGGAAGCGTATGATGTCAATAATGGACTTTTATTGAATCCAACCATCGATTCTTATTTTGATAAAAAAGATATATCATTTACAGAAGAAGGGAATGTATTAATCGGTAAAAATGTAGATGAATCCGTTAGAGCAGACTTTGAAACATATCGATTGGATAAACAACTGCTAAATGAAAAAAGAAAAGAATACCTAGCATACCATCGAGCGTTGTTTTATGCTAAAAATGGAGGATTTTAAATGAAACACACCTATATAGATCTATTTTGTGGTGCTGGGGGATTGTCCCTAGGGTTTGAACAGGTAGGATTTAAAAATATTTTTGCAGTAGAATTTAATCCGAACTTTGCAGAAACCTATCGAAAAAATTTCAAGAATCATAAATTGATTGTGGATGATATCAGAAATATTACCAATGCAGATATCGATCAATTGACAAAGAATTGTAAAGATGTAGATGTTGTAATAGGCGGCCCTCCTTGTCAAGGGTTTTCTATTGCTGGAAATATTGGACGTACGTTTATGGAAGATGAAAGAAACGGACTGTTTAAAGAATTTGTACGTGTAGTTGAAAATGTAAAGCCAAAGATATTTGTTATGGAAAATGTGGCAAATATGGCAACTCATTTAAAAGGAAAGACCATAAAAGAAGTTGTAGAAGCATTTGAAACAGCTGGAGTTGGATATCGTGTGAAATGGGATGTATTAAATAGTGTGAATTTTGGAGTTGCCCAAGAAAGAAGACGACTTGTAGTAGTTGGGGTTCGGTCCGATTTAGAGATTACATTTGATTACCCAACGAAAGAAGAACATATGTTCTCTGTGCGAGATGTCATATCAGATTTACCTGCTTTAAACAGTGGAGAAGCGAGTGATGTTCCTAATCATATTGCAATGAAACATAGCGAGCAAATGCTACACAAAATGAGTTATGTCAAAGATGGAGGGAATCGCTTTGATATACCAGAGGACATTAGACCAAAATCAGGAGATATTCGAAAGTATATTCGCTATGATAGTAACAAACCATCCGTTTGTGTAACAGGAGATATGCGAAAAATCTTTCATTATGAGCAAAACAGAGCATTAACATCAAGGGAGCTCGCTCGCATACAATCCTTTCCAGATGATTTTGTCTTCCAGGGAAAATCAATTCAAATACAGCAGCAGATCGGAAATGCAGTGCCGCCAGTGCTAGCAAATAAAATCGCATTAAAAGTAGAGGAGGCACTGAGGAATGCCAAGTTACCCAAAGGTAAATTACATAGGAAACAAAGAGAAATTAATTAATTGGATTATAGAGGAAATGCCGATTAAAAAAGGAAGGGTATTAGATATTTTTGCAGGAGGATGTTCCGTATCTTACGGGTTAAAGAAACACGGATACCATGTGATAGCAAATGATATATTATATGCAGATTATGTTCTGGGAAGAGCAATTATAGAAAATACATCAAAAACATTAAAGTTAGATGTGTTTGACACCGTGGTAAATGAAAAAAGGGCAATGGAACTAATAGAGAAATTTTCATTTCTAGAGAATCGTCTTTACTATAAAGAAGAGATTAAAGAACTGGCTCATTTAGTTGCAATTTCAGAAACCCTAGATGGGTATGAAAAAGATCTTTTTCTTGCTTTAATGAGGCGTGCTATGATTCGAAAACTTCCATATTCCAGAATGAATGTTCCTTGGAACCAAATCCAGCGATTAAGGGATGAAGAATATAGCTACATGAAATACAAAAGGAAAAGAGCATATCATAATCAAACATTTGAAAGTCATATGAGAGAAAATATAGATGCTTATAACGAAGCAGTATTTTTAGGAAATGAATGTAACGTGTATCATTGTGATGCCTTAGAGGTAGTCGATAAAATAAATTCAGTGGATGTTGTATATATGGATCCACCATACCCCTCTACGATGAATAATTATGATGCATTTTATGGATTGTTCGATCAAATGTTCGATTGTGTAAGGGAGCATGTAGATTTTACACAAAAAACGGTATTTCTTAACCATATGGATACACTAATTGCAAAATTAGTAGGAAAAACAAAATATATTGTTATGAGTCAAAATACGAGAGTACAACCTGGACCAGATGAAATTGAAGGTATGTTAAAGAAATATGGGACTGTTGATATAAAAGAAAAAAAGCATACTTATCAAGTAACAGGAAAAGAAAATAAAAAAGCAAGTAAAGAATTATTGTTTGTTTTAACTCTTTGGGAATCATAGAACAATAATTATTCTCATAAAAATAAAATACAAAGGAGTTATCCATGATTATTCGAGAAGAAACCATACAAGACTACGAGGTAGTGAAACATTTAGTAAAGAAATCATTTGAATCTGCGGAACATACAGATGGAGATGAGTATAACTTAGTTGGAAGACTAAGAAAAAGTGAGGGGTTTATCAAGGAATTATCCTTAGTAGCAGAAGAAGATGGTGTAATACTGGGATATATTATTTTTACAAAAGCAAAAATTGGTAACATAACAGGATTAGCATTAGCTCCACTTGCAGTTTCGCCACATGCACAGAAAAAGGGAGTTGGTTCTGCGCTAATTAAGAAAGGACACGAAATCGCAAAATCTTTGGGTTATGATATTGTGGTTGTATTAGGAAGTGAGCAGTATTATCCAAAGTTTGGTTATAAACCTGCTAGTGGATTTGGGATTCAAGCACCATTTGAAGTTCCAGATGAAAATTTTATGGCAGTAAGCCTTCAAGAAAAGAACAACAAGGTAGATGGAATAATTGAATATGTAAGTGCATTTTTTGAAAATGGACAATAGTCGAACTATGAGATATTATAAACGGATTGATAAGCGAAATTTTAATGAAGTTGTAAAAGAAGAAAATGGATTCTATTATACCTATCATTTTGGAAATGAAACATGGGTTGAATGTGGGCATGTAAACTCTTCTTTGTACTTGGAAGATAAATCATTGGAATTGTTGGCTGAAGTGAATGAACCTAGCGCTTTTCAATTATTGGAAAATCACAAAAATCAGTTAACTGAGTTATTAGTGCTAGCAAAACGTATATCAAAAGACGGACATGCAGGGCAATTTGATAAAGGAGGGATGGAATATTTTCTCCACCCTAAGGCTGTTGCAAAGTCCTTAGAATCTATAGAACATCAAATTGTAGCGTATCTACATGATATTTGCGAGGATACCGATATGACAAGGGAGAAACTTCAAGAGCTTGGATTTACTGAGCGTATGGTTCATTCTATTATGCTTTTAACGAAATGTGAGGGGATTTCTTACAATGAATACTTAAAAGCGATAAAAAGAGATCATAATGCTATTGTAGTGCCAGAAGCAACTTTTGAAGAAGCA
>CAYJKD010000139.1:0-7622 GCA_964370595.1 uncultured Lachnospiraceae bacterium | reverse complement strand
AGAAAGAAACAGAATCAGAAACTGAGAAAGAAACAGAATCAGAAACTGAGAAAGAGACAGAAAATAGTAGTGAAGTAGAGTAATAGATAATAAAAAAGGAAATCTTTAGAGTTAAGTCTCTCGAGATTTCCTTTTTTGGTACACAAATTTTATTTGATATTACTTTAATACCATGAGTAAAGTTCCAATACTGATAAAACTAACCCCTACAATAGATTTCCATGTAACTGTTTCATGTAAAAATAGAACTGCTAATATTAAAGTTATTACAATACTTAGTTTATCAATAGCAACAACGGGAGTTGTATTTCCTGCAATTTGCAATGCCCTATAATAACAAAGCCATGAAGCACCAGTTGCAAGTCCAGACAAAATAAGAAAAATCCAATTACGCCTACTGATATCGGTAATTCCTGATGCAGAATTGGTAATAAATACCATACCCCATGCCATTGCTAAAACAACAATAGTGCGGAGCGCGGTTGCTAAGTTCGAGTTAACACCCTCAATCCCTACTCGCGCTAATATAGTAGTAAGTGCAGCAAACACAGAAGATAAAATAGCTAAAATCAACCACATAATTTAAAACCTCCTAATTAAATAGTAAAAGCCAAAGGGCAGAAAGTCGAGCCCCTTGACAGATTATATATAGATTGTTCATTTGTTACCGTTTGAATATTCTCTCCAATAGAGGGTTCAACAAATGTTGTGTGGTAACATAACAGCAGCTATATTTTTTTATTGTTTTGTAAAGGATAAAGCAAGTAAATTATTTGTATCTTTAAAAAATGCATTGTTTGTTGCGTGCAGTTTGGCATTCACTTCCTCTATTTTATCATCTGATAAAATACGAATTCTTGTTTCAAAGTGATTGTCTCTTCCGTCATAGACTTTGCAGATACCACCATTCCTTATATAAGAGATTTTGTTTGAGTCAGCTTTCGTTAGTGTAAAATAAACCCCATCTTCGATGATGGTATTAAAAATTACTTCTCGATCTTCATAAGTCATTAAAATATGACGACTATTTTCAAATCGTTCTTTTCCAGATAATGTATACTTAGAAAAACTTGGGTCCCAGTTACGATCAAGTGAATATATCTCACTTCCACTAAAATAAACAGTAGCTTCAATTAGTTCAAGCTCAAAGAACTTTGCTCCATGAGATAACATTTTTTTATACATAGTATCTACTTTTGCTGCCTTTTGTAATACATCACAAGAAGTATCAAGTGATTTACAAATAAATTTTCCATATAGCCGTTTGGACATCTTAAGTCCTTGACCATCTTTATCAAAAATAAGCCCTGAGATTTTATCTCCATCGTTTATCACATTAAGTAGAGCAGATACACCGACTAGTAATAGAATGTGTTTTCCGTCAATATATTTGTAATTAGCTTTTTCGATGATAGGGAAATCAGTGCCATTATTTATGCCTACTTCCATATTTGGTTGGTTTTCACAAAAAGTAAGTATATCTGATTTCATTTCGCATATTGGTTTTCTGTTTTTCATTGCATCTTTTGGACTCATCATAGTATTCTCCTATTAAATTGATAAAGCAATATTAGTATTAGCAAGTTAGAAATAACTAACAAATAATATCATAGTTATCGTTTATTGTCAAATATCTTCTCTTATTATATTATGTTTGTTTTCTTGGTAAGAATGTATAGAATTAAGAAGAAAATTTGCAAAATTCAAAGTTGATTTAACCATAGAAAACTTATATAATATCAAAGAGAGATTTGATGATGCGTGGCGTGTATTTGGAAAGAATTATGAAAAAGGAAATGTTCCATGCGAAAATACACAGCAAAAAGCGTTAGTTGAATATTTAGATCAGGGTGGAAAAATGGGTAGTGGATTAGGGATTTTGATTTTTGATGGCAAAAAAATTGTGAGTAAAAGACATTAGACGCAATATCAATTAAACATGTAGAAGTATAATATCGTTTAATTGAAAGCTGAGTTTCAAATATATTGTTATTATAGGTTGAGTTGAAAAAATCAAAGTATTATGTTGTGACTTTCTTGTTATCTATATAAAAAATTTAAGTATATTTAAGGTTTATAGGTTAGTATAGAATTGAGGTGACAATATGCGATTATTATTATGTGAAGATGAAAGAGAACTTTCAAAGGCGCTTGTAAAGATATTACAATACTATAAGTATTCCGTTGATGCAGTTTTTGATGGAGAAGAAGCACTTATATATTTAGAAAGTGAAAATTATGATGCAGTAATTTTAGATATTATGATGCCTAAAGTAGATGGGCTAACTGTACTAAAAACCATTCGAGAAAATGGAAATCGTATCCCAGTGATTATGTTGACAGCAAAATCTCAAGTCGATGATAAAGTAATGGGGTTAGATTTAGGTGCAAATGATTATCTAACGAAACCGTTTGAAACAAAAGAATTACTTGCAAGAATTCGTGCAATCACAAGAGGTACAAGTGATAGTTCTTCTTCTGTGCTTACCCTAGGACGTATTAATTTAAACCGCAAAACCTATGAACTATATTCTGAAAATAATTCGTTTAAACTTGCAAATAAAGAATTTCAGATACTAGAAATGCTTATGATAAACAAAGGGCATATCATTCCAACGGAGCGGTTTATGGAAAAAATATGGGGATATGATAGTGAAGCAGAAATAAATATTGTTTGGGTTTATATATCCTACCTAAGAAAGAAGCTTGCACTATTAGACTCAGATGTAAAAATTAAGGTTACACGAAATACCGGTTACTCCTTGGAGGTATCCGATGCTTAAAAAACTACAAAAAAAATTTATTTTACTTACGACACTTATTAGTACCATTGTTATGTTGTTAATTGCTGTTGCAATCAACATAATAAATTATACTTCAATTATGTCTTATTCAGATGGAATTTTAGAAATACTTATTAATAATGATTTTAGTATAAATAACGGTGCGCCACCTGATCATAGAGTTCCTAGAGAATTTGCATTTACTACAAGGTTTTTTATCGTACATTCAAATATAAATGATGAAATTACTTATATTGATACGAAACATATAAATAGAGTATCTGTACAAGATGCTCCAATTTATGTAGAGACGGCAAATGAGCTAGGAGATAATTTAGGAATGATTGATGCTTTTAGGTATATAAAATCCGATACTTCAAATGGTAATATATATATATTTCTTGATATTGAAGAAGACTTGTTAGGATTTGAGCGTTATATGATATATTCCTTTTTAATCGTTAGTTTTGCTGTTATTTTAATTTTTATTTTATCTTGTCTATTTTCTAAAAAAGCTGTTTTTCCAATTGCTGAGAGTTATGAGAAACAAAAAAGATTTATAACTGATGTGAGCCACGAATTGAAAACACCACTTGCTATTATAAAAGCTGACTGTGATGTAATCGAAATTGAAAATGGAGAAGGAGAATGGACAGATAGTATCAAATCCCAAATAGTTAGATTCAATACTTTGGTGGAAGATTTAATATCTCTTGCTAAACTAGATGAAGAATCTGTTTCTTTAATAAAAGAATATTTCTCTCTTTCAGATACAATAAGTGCTACAATAGATGAATTTATTCCAGCTATAAAGCAAGCAAATTTAGAGTTTACTTCTGAAATATGTAAAAACATCAATTATAATGGTGATGAAGTTTTTATTCGTAAATTACTTACTATTTTAATTGACAATGCAATTAAGTACAGCAACGAATATTTGAAAATTACTCTTAACATGGATAAAAACAAGGTTGTTTTCAGCGTAGAAAATTCTTGTGATACCATTAAAATAGGGAAACATAATAATTGGTTTGAGCGTTTTTATAGAGGAGATGAATCAAGAAATAGTGATATAAAAGGGTTTGGAATCGGATTGTCGATTGCAAAATCTATTTGTGACAAACATGGCGCAAAGATTATAGCAGAAAGTAAAACAGGTAAGGAACTAATTATTTCTATCATATTTTAATTATGGTGACTTGAAACACTTTACAGTAATTGTGAGGTGTTTTTTTTATTAAAAAAATATTCCAATTTTAAAGTATGATTAAGCGTTATTTTTTATAATGTGAGTGAAATAAAATAGTAGAGAAAGGAAATTGAAAATGCAAACAAATTTTAAACGTTATGAATTAAAATATAAATTAACAAGAGATCAATATGAAATACTATTAAAAAAATTGCCAGAAGACATGCAGTTAGATGAGTATGGAAGGCATAAAATTAGTAATATTTATTTTGATACAGAGGATTTTAGAATTATAAGGCATTCACTTGAAAAGCCAAACTATAAAGAGAAATTAAGAGTTCGATGTTACGGACAGCCAGATGATGATAATAACGCATTTATTGAATTGAAGAAGAAATTTAATGGAGTTGTGTACAAACGAAGAGTATTTGAAAAGCAAAAAAATGTACTTTCCTATTTAAGTGATAATTCAGGCAAGGTGGAACGTTCACAAATATTGAAATTGATTATTTTAAACAAAGTTATGAAGATATAAAGCCAAGAGTATATTTGGCATATGAGAGAGAAGCATACTTTTCGACAAAGGATGAAAACTTTAGGCTGACATTTGATTTTAATATAAAAACCCGTGAACACGATGTTAGTTTTTTAGAAAGTAAAGCAGACCGAGAAGTCTTACCAGATGATTATGTGCTTCTTGAAGTGAAAACGGTTATGGGATTGCCAATTTGGATTTTAGAATTTTTAAATGAAAACAAAATTTATAAAACTTCATTTTCAAAATATGGTACAGCATATCAACTATATTATTTACCACAATTTATCCATAGTTTAGGGAGGAAAACAAATGTTTAACAATTTATTTGCAGGAATTTTTAATACAACAACAAGTATGAGTATTACTTTAGATGATTTTTTTGTCTGTTTGGCAACAGCAATTATTTTAGGAATATTTATGGCAAAAATTTATTCATTTAAGGAACGAAGTTCAAAAGGATTTGTTGTAACTTTAGCATTATTACCCATTGCTGTTACTATGGTAATTATTATGGTAAATGGAAATATCGGAGCAGGTGTAGCTGTAGCTGGAGCATTTAGTCTAGTACGATTCCGTTCAATGCCAGGTACAGCAAAAGAGATTATTGCAATTTTTACAGCAATGTGTACAGGACTTACGATTGGTATGGGATACATTGCATTTGCTGTTGTATTTTCAGTTATTGCTTGTGTTTTTGCATTAATATTAAATACTTCAAATTTTGGAGAAGAAAAAGAAAATGGGAATCGTACCTTACAAATCACAATACCAGAGAATTTGAATTATACCAATGTTTTTGATGATATATTTGAAGGATTTACAAAAAAAACAAGATTAATTTCAGCGAAAACAACAAATATGGGAAGTCTATTTAAGTTGAGTTATGAAATTGAGCTGAAAGACACAAAAAAAGAAAAAGAGTTTATTGATGAACTTAGAACAAGAAATGGGAATTTGGAAATAGTAATTGGTAAACAAGAACTATTTATCAATGGATTATAGAAAGGAAAATATTATGATTAGATATAAGATCATGCTTCTGTTAGTGACTATGGTAACTATGGTTGGATGTAGTACAGTAAATGGTATGGAATTAAACAGAACAGTTAATTCGATTCAAGTAACAGAAGGATATAATTTAACTCAATTGGAAACCGAAATTCAAAGTGATACAGTAGCTGATACTGTTATAAATACGGAAGCAGTAGTATATTCTGCTAATGATTATATGAGTGAGTTAGGTGAACGTGTAGCTTTCTCAGATGGAGATGAAATAGTAATTACTAAAAGTGGAACTTATGAGTTAGTAGGTAACTACTCAAGTAGCACGATTTCTGTAAATGTAAATAAGGATATCGATGATGGCATTGTTTATCTGATTTTAAATAATGCAAACATAGTTAGTGAAAATGCAACACCAATTAATATTCTAGAAGCAAAGGATGTTGTTATTGTCCTTGAAGGCGAAAACAGCATTACCCAAGGTGAAGTTGAAACTACAGATGAAGCATTTCCATCAGCTGCAATTTATTCAAAGGCAGATACCGTTATTACAGGAGATGGAAGTTTAACCGTATCTACTTTATATAATGATGGCATTAACAGCCGTGATGATTTAATTATTGATGATACAACAATTCATGTAAATGCGGTAGAAGATGGAATTGTAGGCAAAGATTTTCTTGCAATTTCAGAGAGTGATATAACCGTTATAGCTGGGAAAGATGGGCTGAAAACTTCCAATGCAGAAGAGCTTGGCAAGGGGAATTTGATTGTTACAAGTGGCAATTTTAATATCACTGCACAAAATGACGGTATCAGCTCAGAACAAATTTTACAAATTGATGGAGGTATATTTAATATCACATCAGGAGGAGGATTTGTAGAAGTATTAAATGAAATTACACGAGGAGAAGGATCTGGCAATACAGTTTCAGTTACAAGTTTACTGGAAGAAAGTATGAAGGGGTTGAAGGGACTTAATTTAATATTAAATGCAGGGGAATTTAATATTTCTTCCTATGAAGATGCCGTACATGCAGATGATAATTTATCAATAAATAGTGGTACTTATCATATTATTTCAGGAGATGATGCACTTCATGCGGATAATGATTTAGTAATAAATGATATTGATTTGGTAGTAGAAAATGCATATGAAGGAATTGAAGGATCCACTGTTACAATAAATGGTGGAGACATTACAGTAAATGTGCTTGATGATGCCATTAATGCAGGAAGCGAAAATGGTTATGTTAAGATTACAGATGGAACGATTAATCTTAAAGCACAAGGTGATGGGATTGACTCAAACGGAGATTTAGTCATGGAAGGTGGAGAGATTGTTATTGAAGTGAATGCAATATATTCAGGAGGTGACAGTGAGCTTGATGTGACAGGTGTATATACAATTTCTGGAGGAACTATTGTTGATGAAAATGGAATAGAAGTATCCCCGACTACTCAAAGAGGTGGAGGTGGAGGTGGCCGTGGACAAATGCCACAAATGTCTGGAGATAGCGAAAGAGTAGCACCAAATCAGAACTTTAATCAAGCACCAGCAAATGGAGCGGTTCCAAATAAACCAGCAAATAATAGACCTTAAACTTTGTAGGTACGTTACAAGCTCATAGGTTAATAAATATAATGATAGGACATAATACGAGTCAAAAAAGAATTCGTGTTATGCCCTATTTTTTTATACGAATAAAATGTTAGTTCTTAATGAGAATTGGAGTGGGGTACAATTGGAATGCAAATTCGCACGGTCGTTCCTTTTCCGGGACAAGATATGATATCGAATTTAAAGGTGTTATGATAGATTAAATGTAATCGTTCTCTAATATTTTGTAATCCAATATGATTTCGTGTAATCTTGCATTGTTCTAATGACTTTGGGTTAAATCCAGAACCATTATCAATAATTTCACAAATTAGTGTTTCTGGATCAGATAAGGTAGCGAAAACTTTGATATATCCAGTTTTGTCTTTAAATGCATGAAAAAAAGAGTTCTCCATTATTGGCTGTAAAATCAATTTAGGTATTAGTACATTTCTGCATGAATCTGAAATATAATATAGGATTTCAATTTGATTCTCATAACGTAATTTC
>CAYJKD010000138.1:0-7644 GCA_964370595.1 uncultured Lachnospiraceae bacterium | reverse complement strand
TTAGGAATTCTAGGATCCCTAGCAGCCGCGTTTATGGTACAATTCAAGAAAAAGAGAAAATAAATCACGATTTTCTTAAGTAACAAAATGAAAACCCTATAGCAAAAGAAAGCAACCTTGTAAGAAATTACTTGGTTGCTTTTTTTGTAGTTAACAGTAACTAGAATATTAATTATAAAAAAAAAATTAATATTTTGATTTTTTTATAAACTCCGTATATAATGGAATTAAGCAGCAAAGTTATAATAAGCGAAAGCTTATTAAGGGGGACTTCATTACGTATGCATAAAAAACAGACATCCAGGATAGGCGAAAGGAAGTATTGAGTTTGAAATCAGGAGGTAATGAGGAATGAAGTTGGATTATTTAAATTCAATGAAAAAGTATCAAAAGGTAACAGCATTGGCACTTGCAGTGGTCTTAGTTGTAACGATGGCACTATCAGGTGTGCGACATGAAACACAGGCAGGTAATACGGATTCCATCGATTGGAGAATATCACAAGAAGATCCGAACTTGCAAATTCGAGAAGAAGGAGTATTATCAACAAGAGGAAGAACTGATTTTGAAGTAGAATATGTTGTAGCATCTTCTAGTGATGCAAGTAGTAGCAATGCCAGCGATAACAATGCGAGTTCTAATCGTGTGACACTTACCGTTGACATATTAAATGAAGTATTAGAGTTTTATAATAAGTATCAGTCTATAGAGATTGTAGATGGATATTATTATGATGACTGTGTGACACTTGGAATTTATGATGAAGATGGTGATATCATTCAAAATGAAAACAGTGAATCTTATTCTGTGGATTTAAGAGAAGAGAATGATAAACTAAGGATTTCATTTGATAATCTACATCAAATCCCAGGAGAAAAAACCATTGCATTGCAAATCCATACAGCACTTGTAGATGGGCAAATTGGTGCAGATGTATTAGGTGGCAATGATTATATTGAAATTCAAAGTGATGAAGGGTCTGTAAAGGCTGACTTAATAAAAGAAACGGAATTATACGATGCCAACATTTATGATGAAAGAATCGTTGAGTTTTTTGATATTGCAAACCCACAAGACTATAAGTTTGATGTAACGCGAGGGGAAAGTAATACCTATAATATTAGTCTTGTTGTAGATACAAAAGGGGATACAAGCAAAAAGGTATTTTTGCCAAAAGGAATTGAATCAGGAACCGTATATCGAATTCCTTTAGAAGAGAATATGCCAATTGCACCAGGCAGTTATGGAACGGAGAAGAAGGGATTTACCTTAATTAATAATGAACAAGGAACCAACTATGGAGAAGCGTATTGGGATTATAGTAATGATTGTATTTTAATTCGCTTTACAGATGATAATTTAAATCCAAAGGAAAAGTTAGAGTACTTTGATGATTTAAGCTTGCACTTCAATGCAAGTAATATTGAATTAGCTACAAACTCCGATGCATTAAAAGAAATTATTTTTAATGAAGAGCTAGGATTTACAAGTACTATTGATAAGGATGAAACATCCATTCCAGCTTCTTTAAATAAGGAAGATGGCGTATTGATTGGGCAATATATGGTTCGATGGACCATTGACTATGTGCATCCAAATCCAACGACAGCCACGACTGCTTCCTTTGTGGAAAAATTTCCACATGTACTATATACTTATGAAAATATGAATGCAACTGTAGACGATGAATCTTACGCATCTGGAGTTCGTTACGAATATGTTCCAAATGAGGAAAGAAAAAATCCAGAGTATTACTATGATGAAGAATTAAAACAAGGGGTTGATAACCATTATTATCGATTAACAGGTTTATTGCCTGGCCAAAAAGTCACACTAACATTTGACACAAGAATTGATTCATGGTGGCCAAATAATGAATGGGCAGTTGATGGAAAAGAAAATATTTTAGTCAATCGAGTTCAATTAATCGAGGATGATAAAGTGATTCTTGAAGATGACGGTAAGTTTACAACAAAAGATACGGGGCTTGATGAAGAAGTAATTATGAAATCTGGAGAATATGGAGTTGATCCAGATGGAAAAATGTATATTGACTGGGTTGTTAATGTGAATCATTCTGAGGGATCCGAATTCTCTAGATTAAAACTAGTAGATCTTGTGCATAAGAATCTAGGTGCACCAAGCAATTTAAAGGTAGTAGAAACGATTAGCAATGTGGAAACAGATGTAACAAGTGGGGTTTCTTTTGTACCATATATACCAGATCCAAATGGAATCGAGTGGAATTCAGCACCAGATTCACTTGTGGACTTATATGAAAGTGGAGACTATGATGCATACTACGTTGACTTGCTAGCGATAAGAAAACAAAGTGGAAGCCAAGACCGAGCAGTTAGTTATCAAGTTTCTTACAGAACCTATGTAACAAGTAGTGTGTTAGATGGAATGGAAGGAGCTTTGAATAAAGCATGGACTTGTTGGTCTTATTCTGGTGGAAAAGGATTTGTTCCAGGAATTGATGGAGAAGAAGTTGTTTTTTGGAGAGAAAAAGGAGTATCTAAATACGAAGTCGGCGATGAAAGCTATTATATAAAGAAAAGCACAGGCTCTTATGTTGACTTAGAAAAAGGAATCATGGAGTGGGATATTGTGATTAACAATGCAGTAGCTTCTGATATTCTTTTGAAAGATACAACAGTACGTCCAGGGTATCCAGAACATTATGAGACACCAAACTCCTATGGTAATTACCGCTCAGAGCGACTACACTCATTTGTTGATTTTTCTGGAGTGGATGAATCTGCAACTGCTACAGAGATAAATCATATTGTTGAAATGCAACAAAGCGAAATCAAACTAGAAATAGAAGCAATGATTGCGGAAACTGTAATTAAAAATCCAAATATCTACGCATCAGAAAAAGAACGACCAGATAATATGTCTGGAAATGTAGTTAATGTTTTGGTTTGGCCACAATATGATCCAAATGCAGGAAGTGTTACTGGATATCACAGTTCAGGTAGTCAATTTACAAAAGGGCTAGTAACTGAAATGGTATACACTAGTAATATAGAAGAAGTAGGAACAAATATTCAAATTGTGATTGAAGATTTCCACAATCCGAAAGATGAATCTTATGATGAAATGTTTGTACTTACGACTTATGCTAACTATCACCTAGTGGATTCAACCAATACATCATTCTATGAAACATATAATACAACCTATCCAAATCCAACCACATCAGGTTATATTGCATTCCTTAATTATGTGGAGGTGGAATTTGGAAACCATGCAACCTCATTTAAAGATTCTATCGTATTTAAAGCAGATGCAGATATAAGAGCAGAAATTGGTTATAAACGTGCACTTAATTATGCAGTAAAAGATGTAGACCACGATGGAATCGGAGATAAGGTGATTACATGGAAAGTTAGTATGTCAGATTGGGAAAGCAATCCTAAAATTAGAGAATTTTCTATGACAGACTTACTTTCAGCAGGATTAACCTATGTTCCCAATTCTTTTACACCAGTAGAAGATGGTGTGGTTTCAGGTGTACAAGCATATGATAGTAGTGGAAATGTAACCAATAATCCTGAGATTACTATGATAGAAGGTCGCCAACAACTATTTTTTGATGTCCGTGTGGCAGAAGGAGCGCAAGGGTTATCGAGATACCCAGACCCTAACGGCGTATTTACTTTTGAAACCGTTGTAGGAAATGCATATTTTGATGAACTTTTGAGTAGTAATGGAGTAGTTGAAATTGAAAATAATGCAGTGTTTGCACTGGGAGACGGACTAAAAACGGGTAGCCATACGGAAGTAACGATTGAGAATAATCTCATTGAAAAGTGGGGAGAAGGCAATGCCTATAACAAAGGTGTAGTTGAATTTTCAATATTGATTAATCCATATGAAACGGAGCTGTTACCTGGAGATTTTGATAATAAATATTTTGAAATAACAGATACTTCGGTTGAAGTAATGACAATTCTTCCGAATACTGCAAAGATAACAGAAGTAAAAGTTACGAATATGTCAGCAGTTGGAAATGGTGCAGTTTCAGAAGGAACTGGATTTGATTTTGAAAAAGTATCTGGCGGATTAGAAAAATCATTAGAGCTTGCATTTGATCAGAATAATCAATTTACAATCAATAGTGATGAACTCCAATTAGAATCTAAGAAGACTTATTTGCTAGAATATACGGCTCGTGTTAATGATTCTAGTGAATTAACTACGATTACCAATCATGTAGCAATCAAAGGATATGGGTCAAGTAATACCGTTGAGGAAGAAGATTGGTCTAAAGTGGATATTACTGCAAGTGGTGGAATTGGTTTATCGGAATTTGTGATAGAATTTGATAAAATAAATGAAAACCAAGAATCGATCAGCGGAGCACAATTCCTTGTTACTGTATTTAAAGCAGTAGCAAAAGACGGAGTCATCACGGACTCAAGTAAAGCAGTGATTTTAGAGGAGAAGATATTACCAAATGTAGATTCAAAAGATAGCATTACGGTATTTGAACAACAAATATCAAATCTTACTGCAGATGAAAACATTTACCTAAGTGTTGAAGAAACAGTAACTCCAAGTGGGTATATTCCTTTAAAAGAGCCAGTGGTATACAAGTGGTTTATCGGAAAAGATGATAGCGCAATTGAACTTTTAGATAGTAATGTTGTAATTACCAATGAACCAATGAACTTTAGATTTGACTTTAATAAAATTGGTAGTGATGATGAGCTAGCAAAAGAAGGAGCTGAATTTAAACTTACTGTAACGCAAGGAAATGAGTTTGAAGAGTTTAATACAGCAGGAAGTTCATTTGTAAGTTTTGATTATAGTGAAATCAAACATCTTCTTAATGATGGACAATCTGCGATTGTAACGTATGAAGAAATGAAAGCTCCAAGTGGATATTTGCTTGATGCAAAAGAATATACCTTAGGAACAATTAGTATTGCAGAATCAGGAATAGTTGAATTTGCAAAAAATGTAGAATTGACGCAAGAAACAACAGTTACAAATGGAAGAGAGCAGATTTCTGTAAACATTAAGGTTCCAAATGATCCGATTACTTATGGATTTGATTTGAGAAAAGTAGATGAAGAAAACACAGAAAAAGGATTAGATGGAGCGATATTCCAATTCTACTACGATATCAATGGAACAAGTATTATTGAAAATGATGTTTTGGATGTATGGACAACAGATGATGACGGTCTATTACAAGTGCGAGGTATTAAGCATAATGATATTTTAGCAAATGGTGGAGGAATCTATTACAAAGAGCTAGTATCACCAAATGGCTATTATGTGAATGAAGAATTAGAACCCATTGAAATAGCAAAGCTGAATGAACATGGAGAACTCGAGTTTACCTCTGGTTTTGAAAATGGAGTTCAGGTTGAAAATGCAAAAATTCAATATGAGTTTGAATTCACAAAAATGGATGTAAATGATTCATCACGTTTCTTAGATAAAGCAGAATTTATTGTATATTTCATGGATGGAGCACAAGTATTCCTATTCGGTCAAAATGGAATTAGTAATGCTGATGAATTTGATTTAAAACAGTATGATTCAATCACAAGTGAATACCGATTCGTATCAGGAAAAGAGAATTCGGAAGGGAAATTCACGGTAGAGTTTGAATATGAAGATTTAGAAAATCAAATGAAGGAAGATGGAATTGCTATCTATTATAAAGAAATTGTGGCACCAAATGGTTATGAATTGGATGATAGTCAAAAGCTTCTAGGAACATTGTCATTAGATGGAAAAGAATTTGCCCTTGCAGAGGTAGAAACGGATTCTGCAATTTTGGAAACCGAAGGAAAAATTAGTGGTACACAGATTGTAACCAATAAGATGTATGAATATGGGTTTGACATCAATAAGATAGAAGGTGTTACAAAAGAACAGTTAAGTGGTGCAGAGTTCGAAATTTATGTAGCGGCAGCACTAACTGAAAATGTAGAAGAAGCTCCTATAAAAATTGGCACCATGTTACGAGTAGAAGAGGATGAAAGTAAAACGCATAGTATTTCATTTACTTATGGAGATGTGATTACAGCAATTCCAGATTTCCAAAGAGGAAACGTATACTATAAAGAAGTAAAAGTGCCACTTGGCTATCATGCAACAGAGGAAATGGTACTACTAGGTACAATTAATAGTGATGGTAGTTATACTTCTATAGGGGAAGACGGCATTGTAGTAGTTGAAAACTATCCATTGGAATATAAGTTTAATTTCATGAAATTAGATGGATTGTCAGAGGATTTATTATCAAGAGCTGAATTTGAGATTTATTTCAAAGGAGAAAATGGGGATAAATTATGGTTGGGCGAAGATGGCAAAATTAGTGAAACTCCAATCGAAATTGATACAAATGATAGTTTCTTTACATTCTCCACTGACGAAACAGGGGTATTCTCTGTATCATTTGATTATTCAGATATTGAATCAAGGGAATTATTAGGTCAAGAAATCTATTATGCAGAAACAAAAGCACCGAATGGATATGTGATTGACGCTACAGAAAAACTACTTGGTAAGTTAAATGAGGATGGGACATTTACAGCATCTGAATCTGCAGTAGAAAATTCTCAAATTCCAAATGAGTTTGATACGGTTATCTATAACTATAGAGAGCAAGTAATCCAGCTAGTGAAAGTGGATTCAGCTAATGTAGATACTACGCTATCTGGCGCACAGTTTGAAGTTTATTTTATAAATGATAATAATCAGATAAACTGGATTACATCAGAAGGAACGTTATCTGAAGTACAATCAATCTGGACCACCCAAGGAAACGGAATGGTTGGAATAACGATCACAGATATGGTTATTCTAGATGAACTCAGAAATGCAATGATTTACTTTAGAGAATTGGCAGCACCAGAAGGATATGAACTTCAAAGTGGAGAAATCTTACTTGGATATGTATTAAATGAAGAAGGAAACTGGATAGAGGCAAGCGTTGACGAAGAAGGAAATCTAGTAATATCAGATACAATGCTTACTGGAAATCAAGTAACAGTAACAGTTGAAAACACAGAAACTTCTACCATAGAAACAGAATCCACTAGCGGAGGTGGAGATAGCGGTGGAGGAGGTGGTGGAAATAGCGGAAGCGATGAACCACCAGTCACTACAATAACCATCGGTGATACACCAGTTCCTCTTTCATCAACAGCTCCACCTGTGATTGCTCCACTGATTGAAACGATTGAAGATCTTGGCGTACCATTAGCTGGGTTCCTCCCAAAAACTGGGTATGAGGATTCTATGTTATTCTATGGATTAGGAGTTGTAATAACCGCAGGAGTAGCGATTACACTTCATGTTAGATCGATTAACAAGAAGAAAGAGAAACAAGAATAGTATTTAAAAAGAATGATAGTGGTTCAAATTTGACTTCATTTAAGGTTGTAATTTAATATTGATATTTAATCGAAGAAGTTAGAGAATTTATTTAACTTCTTCGATTTTTTATTGGAGCAACACGTTGTGTGCTTTAAGTCCAGATTCTAGCCTTGATTTAGGTTAATTTACCTACTGAATATGTTTTATATGGAATCTTGTGGGTTTTTCAAAAAAATCTAAAGCTATTCATGGATATTCGACAAAGTTCTTATTTTGGTGTAATTCACAACCAATCGT
>CAYJKD010000137.1:0-7646 GCA_964370595.1 uncultured Lachnospiraceae bacterium | reverse complement strand
ATAAAACACAAAAAAAGCTAACAAACTTCCAAAGCTTGTCACAAAAATTCGGATTTGGTTCAAAGCAATCAGCTAGAAAGCAACAAGAAAAGCCAACCCGAGTTAAGTCTGATAAATTGGTGGAAAACGACTCATGCCAACTTTAGGTAAGAGGCGGTAAATAATTTTATAAGAGGTAGAAGAGCAAACACAAGTGGATTAAGCCATGCCAGTTAGAAGTTTGCTTTCTGATGCACTTTGATATAGGTAACAAGTAAATTCTGTTGGTAAGCATGCAAAACTAAGGACTTCAGCAGAATTCTTGTCAGAAGTTCCAAGAGATAATTGGAACAGCAGTTGACATTTCAGGAGAAGTAGAGGTTGTTGATATGTGTGAAGCATTTAAAGAAATCTTTTTGGATAGCAAGGATAAGGGAATGCGAGAAGGGATTGAAGATGGTATGTTTGCATATATCCAATTATAATGTAAAGAATTCTCTTTTGGAAAAGAAAAGATTGCAGAAGAATTAAAAGAAAAATCCCCTAGATACACAGGGGATATCGATTCGTTTATAGAAGAGCATTGGAATTAAGATGATGGATAATGGAAAATCTCCTTGTGGTTAATAGCTATAGGGGGATTTTTGGGATAAATGTAAATGATCTTCAATTTACCAAAGACTGGTACAAACCAGCCCATTTCCACCAACCTACGGAATTTACAAACATATCCATCTGTGTTACCACATAGTCAACAATTAAATAACCAGTTACCGCATGGTGAATTTCGGTATATAACCAAATTGATAATCGACGCAGATATTTGTATAAAGCTTGGTGGTAGCAGTAGATATAGATATTTGTATTTTGTTTTAAGGGTAAAAAAGAATCGATCATTTGTTTTTTTAAGTAATTATCGAAAAGTCACGAATCAATTGTGGTTGTATCAATAGAATCAAACCACAATTTTAATGAGTCAATGGTTAGAGACATCTTATCTAAGGTTTCTCGTATGCGATCAAAATCCTCTTTTTCATCATCCGTTATTTTGCCATCTACTATAATTTCTATAAAGCGATCCTTTTCTTTAGAAACTTGATTGAGAGTGTTAACTAGTTCAAGTGCAATTTGTGAAATATTTTTAATTTTGATTTCTGGAATATGTAATTTACCAATTGGGCATTCATTAGAACAGTAATAATTACATAATAAAGGATTTTTATAACACTGGGCCATAGCCAGTACATCTTCAGGTAATATGGTTACTTTATTATTTTCAATTTTTTCAATTTTACTCGCTGTTAAAAAAGTTAACTGTTCCGATGCTTCTTCTCTAGTCAAGCATGCAGCTTCACGGCTAACCTGATAAATACTTTTATTATCTTTCGTTGATTTCCTTCCCATATGGCTCCATTCTACATATATTTTGCTAAATAAGAAAAATAGAATAATCTAAGTTGCAAACACAGAGGTTTATATTTTATATAAAATATTATATAATGTTTTTATAAAAATTGAAACAATATTTTAATGAATGAAGGAGGCTAGAAGGTGAATATAAAGAAAAGGCTTTTGACATACCGTTTAATTGATGGCATTAGGAATAATGAAACATATAGTGAAAAACTAGGGGTAGAAGTCAGTAACAATTTACCAGATACAATTGAAGGTAAGGTTTTTGATGAAAATCATGTTAGAAATCAGAGAGGAGGGAGAAAAAAATAGTGGAAAAAATACTATTCATCTGCCACGGTAACATTTGTAGATCGCCTATGGCTGAATTTGTAATGAAAGATATTGTTGCAAAGAAGGGATTTCATGATAAAATATATGTGGAATCAGCTGCAACGAGTACAGAAGAACTAGGTAACAAAGTACACCCTGGAACTAGAAGGAAACTTGCAGAGTATGGCATTACTACAGAAGGGAAAACAGCAAGGCAAGTAACTAAAAAAGACTATGACACATTTGATCACTTAATCGTTATGGATGAAAATAATGTTAGAAATCTAAAAAGGATTATTGGAGGAGATCCTAACGGAAAGGTAAAAAAACTCCTTTTCTTCGCTGAGCGAGAAGGAGATATTGCAGATCCTTGGTATACAGGCAATTTCGATTTAACTTATGACGATGTGATAAGTGGATGTGAGGGACTTTTAGAATACTTGTTGCGTAAAGAAAAAAATGAGTAAACATATTTTATTATTAAATGATCTACCAGGATTTGGAAAGGTTGCATTAGCTGCTATGGTTCCAATATTGTCGAAACTAGGGCATTATACCTACCAGCTTCCAACAGCAGTTATTTCAAATACCCTAGATTATGGTACGTTTCATATCCAGGATATGACAGATTATATGAAAAATACAATGAAGGTCTGGGATGAGTTGGGATTTGATCCAGATTGTATTTGCACTGGATTTATTCTATCAATGGAACAAGTTTCTCTAATCCAAAACTACATTGATTCGCGTGATACGAAAAAACATCGATTTGTTATGGTTGATCCAATCATGGGTGATGGGGGGAAGTTATATAATAGCGTAGGTCTTGATCGAGTGAATGCAATGCGAGAACTGGCATCTTATTCAGACGTAATGGTTCCCAATATAACAGAAGCCACCTTTTTAGCAGAACTTTATGAGGGACAAGAAGAAGTAAGCAAAGAACAAATAAGAGAAATCATTGATTGCCTAAGAAAAATATCTAACAAATCAATTGTGATTACTAGCGTTCGAGAAAAAGAATCAAAACAACACTTTGTTTGTGGGTATGATGATAAGCTTGATATGTACTTTTATGTGCCATATGAACAATTACCTGTTCGAGTGGCTGGAAGTGGAGATACATTTTCTTCTATTATGCTTGGCGGAATACTCGGAGGCAAATCGTTAAAAGAATCTGTTGAAAATGCAGTTAAAACGCTAGATATTTTAATTCGAAAAAATGAAAGAGACAACAAAGGTTTCAAAGGAATTGCACTAGAACAATACATGGAGGAGATATAATATGAGTCAGTCATGGAAAGATGTAATTAATGAAGCGACAAAAGATTTTAAGAAAGAGCCTTATGACGATGTAGTACAACCAGACGGCGGTAAGTTTTTTAAGAAGATGAAAAATACAGTGGGAGTTATTGTAGGATTGTTTTTACTAGCTGTTTTAGGGTTGAATTCTTTTTATACCCTAAATGAAAGTGAAGTAGCTGTTGTTACCACATTAGGCCAACCATCTAGTGTGACCACATCAGGAATTAAGTTTAAAATTCCATTTGTACAATCCGTTCATAAGATGACAAAAGAGATTCGAGGAATGGCGATTGGATATAACCCAGATGGATTTGCAGAAGATGGTTCCCCAAACCCATCAATTCCAAGTGAATCAGAGATGATAACAAATGATTTCAACTTTGTTAATGTGGATTTTTATATTGAATACCAAATTGTAGACCCAATTGAAGCGTATATCAACCGTGCAAATGCAACGACGATTTTGAAAAATCTTGCACAATCCTATATTCGTGATACTGTAGGAATCTATAATGTAGATGAAGTAATTACAACGGGAAAAGCTGAAATTCAAGCAACGGTAAAAACACTTTTATCTGAGCGTTTAGAGCTTGAAAATATTGGACTTGGTATATATAATGTGACAATTCAAGATTCAGAGCCACCAACCGTTGATGTAAATAATGCGTTTAAAGCAGTAGAAGATGCAAAACAAGGAATGGATACAAAGATTAATGAGGCAAAAAAATATCAATCGGAACAACTACCTGCAGCAAATGCAGTAGCAGATAAGGCAACAAGAGATGCAGAAGCTTATCGTCAACAAAGAATTAGTGAAGCAGAAGGACAAGTTGCTCGTTTTAATCAAATGTATGATGAATATATTAAATATCCTTTAATTACCAAACAGAGGATGTTTTATGAAACTATGGAGGAAGTTCTTCCATCGCTTAAGGTAATTATTGATGGAACCGATGGTACACAAACATTATTGCCATTAGACTCATTTACACAACAGACAACAGGAGGAGAGAGCAATGAGTAAAGGAAAAAAAGTATTTTTTAGCATAGTCGCGATTGCAGCTGTTGTTATATTAGGTCAATCAGTTGTGGTTACTCAAGCCAATGAGTATGTTCTAGTAAAACAATTTGGGAAAGTTGTAAGGGTACAAGATCAACCAGGAGCATCACTAGCGATCCCTATTTTGCAAACCGTACAAAGGGTTCCAAAGTACAAGATGATTTCAGATCTTCCACCAAGTGATGTAACAACAAAAGATAAAAAAGTTATGACCGTAGACTCTTTTGTTATTTGGGAGATTAGCGATCCAGTTAAATATTTGTCTTCTCTAAATGCAAGTCAAGAAAAAGCAGAAGTGAGACTTGGAAATGTAGTTTATAACTCAATTAAAAATGTCCTTTCTTCTACCAATCAATCAGAAATCATATCAGGAAGAAATGGAGAACTTTCTGCAGTGATTAAAGAGAACCTTGGAGATGTAATGGATACATATGGAATTACCATTGACGCAGTGGAAACAAAAAAACTTGATCTTCCTGATTCTAACAAAGAAGCAGTTTATCAAAGAATGATTTCAGCGCGAAATAATATTGCTGCCCAGTATACGGCAGACGGAGAATATCAATCATCTTTGATTCGAAATGAAACAGATAAAACAGTAAAAGAAACCATTGCAAAAGCAGAGGCAGAAGCAGAAAAAATCAAAGCAGAAGGTGAAGCGAACTATATGCAAATCTTAAGCGGGGCTTATAATGATGAATCAAAGGCTGATTTTTATAATTACGTTCGTTCTCTAGATTCCCTAAAAGCATCTTTGGTAGGGCAAGATAAAACAATTATTCTAAATCAGAATAGTGAGATTGCAAAAATTCTTTCAGGAGTTCAATAAAGGAAATCGTTATGAAAAGAGAAGTGAGTTTTGAAGAAATTTCTGATGGGAAATTGTATGAAAGAAATGATTTGGTAAAGGCAAATTGTCATGGTTGTGAAGGCTGTTCTGATTGTTGTAAAGGGATGGGAGAGTCCATAGTCTTAGATCCTTATGATACATATCAATTACAAACAGGACTTGCATTGACATTTGAACAACTTTTACTAAAAGGTGTTGCATTAGGTGTACAAGAAGGTGTGATATTACCACATTTAAAAATGCAAGAAACCATTGAGTGCTGTAGCTTTCTTGATGAAAATGAGCGATGTAGTATCCACAGTATACGCCCTAGTATTTGTCGCTTATTTCCTTTAGGTCGCTTTTATGAAGAAGAAGGATTTCGATATTTTTTACAAGTTCATGAATGTACGAACCAAGAGCGAAGCAAAATTAAAGTAAAAAAGTGGATTGGGATGGAAAATCTTGCAGCCCATGAGAATTTCATCAATCATTGGAGCACATTAGTTCGAACATTTAAGTCTTATATTAGTCATGGTTTAGAAGAAGCGAAAGGAAAAGAATTGAATCTGTATTTTTTGAAACTTTTCTTTTTAGTCCCCTATGAGCAAAGTATGAGCTTTTATGAGCAATTTACACAAAGAGAAAAGCAATTTTATAATGAATTAGAAAAATAAGAAACCCCCTATATCAACCAACATGCAAAGTCGCTGATTGATATAGGGGGTTTAGCATATTATTGTAGTTTTGATTTGTTATTTGCCTTCATGCTGTGCCAAAAAACTTTAAAATCAGCAAGAGGCATTGGTTTTGCAAAGTAGTAACCCTGGGCGCAGTGGCAGTCAATTGCTTTTAATAGTTCGATTTGTTCACGTGTCTCCACCCCTTCTGCAACAGATTGAATTCCGATTCGCTCAAGGGTAACAATAATTGATTCAACAAGGACGATTCCTTTTGGAATATTTAATGTATGAATGAAATTTCTATCTAGTTTAACAATATCAGCAGGAACATCATAAAGTGCTGTCAAAGAGGAAGATTCACTACCATAATCATCTAATACAATGGTAAATCCTAGCTCTTTTAATTTTTTTATAGTAGGGATAATCAATTCTTTTTCTTCGCTGATTATAGATTCTATAATTTCTAGTTCTAGTAGGTTATGGGATATCTTGTATTTTTTCGCAATATTTACAATTTGATCAATAATAGTAGGATTAGATAAGGTTAAGCTTGAAAGATTGATTCCAATGGGAATATTCCAATCCAAGTCTCGCTGAATTTGACAAGCTTGTCGAAGCATATGTAAGTCTAAATCTAGGATAAGTCCACTTTTTTCGAAAACGGGAATAAAATCATTTGGAGGAATAATCCCATTGGATGAAATCCAACGTACAAGTAATTCAGCCCCTTCAACAACATTATTAGAGATATTAAGTTTTGGTTGGAGATAAGGAATAAACTCTCCTTTTTCAATAGCACTTTTCATATTTAAGGTATATTGAGCATACTTATCTTGTTCTTCTTTCATGGTGCTCGTAAAGAAGTTTACAGAGTTGCCAGTATTATTTTGATCAAATACTTGAGCTTTTTTAGCAAAATCAAGTGCCGTATGGATTCCCATAGAAGGATCACTTATGTAGTAAGCACCAATATTATATTCGACTAGACTTCGGTCAGAGGTAGCGTTTTCGAGAAATGCAGAGATGTAAGGTGGCTGTCCCGTTTGATAGTAATTACATAAATCATTTTCAGCTATAAAGCTAGATAGGATAATAAATTCTCCAGTCTCTAGTTTAGCGGCATAGTAAGTACCAAAGGGGCCATGAATTCGCTTAATCAATTCAGAAATGAACTTGGTTATGCGTGTATCGAATTCAGTTCCATACAAATCTAGATATTGGCTGTATTTTTTAATGTGAAGAAAGACAATCATAAATTCATCTGGGTTTGCTTTGCCTAAAATCTGGTTTGAATTCGTAAGAAAATCATGGAAATTGTGAAAATCTCCAAGGGGATTGACTTTATTTAATTCTTCCTCTTGCGCTTTTTTTACAAGCAATGTATTAAAGTTTTTTAATAAAAGTAAGGGTAAGGTAAACAGAAGTATTGTTACTAGAATGAGTGGAAGCCAATGTAATGCAAAGAAATCAAGTATACTTAATGGTTTTGGATAGACGATAAGAATAATCAACAAGAGAAGAATTGCCCCCAAAGTTGATAAAGCTATAAAACGTAACATATTTTTTTTCTCTGAAGTAGACATATAACCTCCTTAACAAAATGTAAAATCTTATTAATATTATAAAATATATCTTAGGTAATAACAATAGAAATGTGAAAAAAATATAATTAGTTTGATTTATATAAAAAAGTTTTGTGAAATATAACAGTGGAAAAAAATGAACAGATAAGAAAGTTATAAAAAATCTTGACTTTTTTGGGAGAGGTGAATAAAATAGAGAAGAGAAAAAGCAAAGATTGTGATAAGTAGTGGTATAGTTTCTATCAGAGAGAGGGATCCATTGGCTGAAAGACCCCTTTAGTTCAAGTATATTGCGAATTTCCCACAGGAGCTGCATCGCTGAATGAAATAGTAAGCCATGACGTTAGTTGCACGTTACGCAAAAATGAGAGCCTGTTTTACAGGAATCAGGGTGGTACCGCGATAATAATATTCGTCCCTGTGCATTTAGCACAGGGATTTTTTTATTTACCTGTGTGTTAGAAGGAAAGGAAGGTAATATA
>CAYJKD010000136.1:0-7650 GCA_964370595.1 uncultured Lachnospiraceae bacterium | reverse complement strand
CCATCAGATCCTAAAGAGCAACTTATGGGAGCTGTTAAGGCTGTATTCCGTTCATGGAATAACCCAAGAGCGAACGTATATCGTCGTGACAATGACATTCCTTATTCTTGGGGAACCGCTGTTAACGTTCAAATGATGGTATTTGGTAACATGGGTGAGACATCTGGTACAGGTGTTGCATTTACTCGTGACCCAGCTACAGGTGAGAAGAAGTTAATGGGCGAGTTCTTAATGAACGCTCAAGGAGAAGACGTAGTTGCTGGTGTTCGTACACCTCAAAAAATCGAGCAATTAAAAGAAGTTATGCCTAGCGCATATGATGAATTCTTAGCAATTTGTGATAAATTAGAAGATCATTATAGAGATATGCAAGACATGGAGTTTACAATCGAAGATAAAAAACTTTACATGTTACAAACACGTAATGGTAAGAGAACTGCAAGTGCAGCTCTAAAAATTGCTTGTGATTTAGTAGATGAAAAAATGATTACAGAAGATAAAGCTGTAAGCATGATTGATCCTCGTAACTTGGATACATTACTTCACCCACAATTTGATGCTGCTGCGTTAAAAGTTGCAGAACCAATCGGAAAAGCACTTGCTGCATCTCCTGGAGCTGCTTGTGGTAAAGTTGTATTTACTGCAGAAGATGCAAAAACTTGGGATCAAAAAGGCGAGAAAGTTATTCTTGTTCGTTTAGAAACATCTCCAGAAGATATCGAAGGAATGAAAGCTGCTCAAGGTATCCTAACTGCTCGTGGTGGTATGACATCACATGCTGCTGTAGTAGCTCGTGGTATGGGTACTTGTTGTGTATCTGGTTGTTCAGAAATCATCATGGATGAAGAGAATAAAGAATTCAAATTAGGTGGAAAAACTTATAAAGAAGGCGACAGCATTTCTTTAGACGGATCTACTGGAAAAATCTATGACGGTACAATTCCAACAGTTGATGCTGAAATCGCTGGAGAATTCGGAAGAATCATGGGATGGGCTGATAACTATAGAGTTCTTAAAGTAAGAACAAATGCAGATACTCCAGAAGATGCTAAAAAAGCAAGAGAATTAGGAGCTGAAGGAATTGGTCTTTGCCGTACAGAGCATATGTTCTTTGAAGGTAACAGAATCGATGCGTTCCGTGAAATGATTTGTGCTGATACTGTAGAAGCAAGAGAAGCTGCTCTTGAGAAAATTCTTCCAGTACAACAAAAAGATTTCGAAGAGTTATATGAAGCTCTTGAAGGAAATCCTGTTACAATTCGTTTCTTAGATCCTCCACTACATGAGTTCGTACCTACAACTGAGGAAGATATTAAGAAGTTAGCAGATACTCAAGGAAAAACAGTAGAAGACATCAAAAACATCATTGAATCTCTACATGAGTTTAACCCAATGATGGGACATCGTGGTTGCCGTCTTGCTGTTACTTATCCAGAAATCGCTAAAATGCAAACAAAAGCAGTTATCCGTGCTGCAATCAACGTGAAGAAAGCACATGCTGATTGGAACGTTTGCCCAGAGATTATGATTCCACTAATCTGTGATGTTACAGAGCTTAAAGTGGTTAAGAAGATGGTTGTTGAAACTGCAGATGCTGAAATCGCAGCAGCTGGTGTTGAATTAAAATATGAAGTTGGTACTATGATCGAAATCCCAAGAGCTTGTTTAACAGCTGATGAGATTGCGAAAGAAGCTGAGTTCTTCTGCTTCGGTACAAACGATTTAACTCAAATGACATACGGATTCTCTCGTGATGATGCTGGTAAGTTCTTAGATGCTTACTATGATAGCAAAATCTTCGAGAATGACCCATTTGCAAAACTTGACCAAACAGGTGTTGGTAAGTTAATGGAAATGTCAATCAAATTAGGAAAAGCAGTTCGTCCAGAAATGCATGTTGGTATTTGTGGAGAGCATGGTGGAGATCCTACATCTGTAGAATTCTGCCATAAGATTGGATTAGACTATGTGTCTTGCTCACCTTTCCGTGTGCCAATCGCTCGTTTAGCAGCAGCTCAAGCGGCTCTTAACAGTAAATAAGAATAATTTGTAGAAGTAGCTAGACTCTTTTGGGGTCTAGCTATTTTTGTATAAAAAGAATGTATTTATTTGAATACATAAGAATAATGTGATAAACTGTTAAGTAGTGGAATAAGATAGAGTGCATATTAAGCTAGTAGATGAATAAAAGGAAAATAGTTACTGTTCACACAGCGCATTCATAAATGGGCAAAGGAACCTAAATTTTGATTAAAAACGAAACTAGGTTGCCCATTTATTTATATAGAACAGTTTTACTTAGATAAAAAAGGACTTTAAAAATAGTTACTATTATTGTATAATGAAAATGATTACTATTGTTATGCGCTATATCATATTATTTGGGAGAAATCTTAAGAATGATATATCGTGTTATGATTTAAATGAATTATATTATATAAGGAGGTAATAAGGAATGAGTAAAATTATTGTAGTAGGAGCAAATCACGCAGGTACAGCATGTATCAATACCATGTTAGATAACTATGCGGGAAATGAAGTGGTGGTTTTTGATTCTAACAGTAATATTAGCTTTTTAGGTTGTGGCATGGCATTGTGGATTGGAAATCAAATTGATGGAGCAAAAGGTTTGTTCTATTCATCAAAAGAAGCATTAGAGTCCAAAGGTGCAACGATTTATATGGAAACGAAAGTTGATACTATTGATTTTGTGAAAAAAATAGTTTATGCAACTGGAAAAGATGGAAAAGCCTATGAAGAAACGTACGATAAACTAGTTTTGGCTACAGGCTCATGGCCAATTGAACCTAAAATCATAGGAGCAGATTTAGAAAATGTTCAATATGTTAAATTATATCAACATGCAGAAGCGGTAATTGAAAAATTAAAAAATGATGAATCAATCAAAAATGTAACAGTTGTGGGAGCTGGATATATTGGTGTTGAACTTGCAGAGGCATTTCAACGGTGGGGAAAAAATACAACATTAGTAGACATTGCTGATACTTGTTTAAGTACATATTATGATAAATTACTTACAGATCAGATGAAGCAAGTATTGGAAAATAATGGAATCAATCTAGAATTTGGTCAAAGAGTTTTGGAGCTGAAAGGTGATAAGAAAATTCAATCTGTCGTTACGGATAAAAAAGAAATACCAGCTGACATGGTGGTTCTAGCAATTGGTTTCTTGCCAAATACAGCACTGGGAAAGGAAACTTTAGAGATTTTCAAAAATGGCGCGTATCGAGTAAATGTAAATCAAGAAACAAGCATGAAAGATGTGTTTGCTATAGGAGATTGTGCTACGGTATTGGATAATTCTATTCAAGATACAAACTATATTGCTTTAGCGACCAATGCAGTCCGTTCTGGAATTGTTGCAGCTCATAATGTATGTGGAACAAAATTAGAATCCATAGGTGTACAAGGTTCTAATGGAATCAGTATCTATGGGTATAATATGGTTTCAACAGGTTTGAATTTGAATAAAGCATTAGCATATGGATATGATGCAGTATGCACTGATTTTACAGATAATCAAAAACCAGAATTTATGAAAGAAAATGCACAAGTAACACTTCGTATTGTATATGATAAGAAAACTCGCAGGGTATTGGGTGCACAAATGGCATCAACACAAGATATTTCTATGGGAATTCATATGTTTTCCCTTGCAATTCAAGAAGGGGTAACCATTGATAAATTAAAATTGTTGGATATTTTCTTCCTTCCACATTTTAATAAACCTTATAATTATATCACAATGGCAGCGATTACTGCTCAATAATTGAATAAAAATACGCACGTTTTATATTTAATATTTCAATATTAGATTTCTGTCTAATATTTGGAAAATTACATATAGAAGTGCGTTTTTTTAATTGAAAAACCGAATAGGAAAGGAAAGGATATACAATAATGAAAAAATGATTCTTTTATCATTTTAATTTTTCTTGGTGTTTTATAATTAAATAGTAGGAATTCTGTAAAACCTTTACAAATCTAAGAAATGTGGTATAATCTTGTTTAGTGAATTAAATATGTTGTAATTATTTTGTAAAAGATATGTTAGGAACAGTTTAGAAATATATAGAAATTTTGAGGTGGGTCATGGATCAGTTTGTAATGAAAGGTGGCAATCCATTAGTAGGAGAAGTCATTATTGGTGGGGCTAAAAATGCTGCACTAGGAATTTTAGCAGCAGCAATCATGACAGATGAAGATGTGTTAATCGACAATTTGCCAAATGTAAGAGATATCAATGTTATGTTAGAGGCAATTCAATATATTGGTGCTAAAGTAGAACGAATCGATGCACATACTGTGAAGATCAATGGATCTGGTGTAAGAAGTGTTTCGGTTGATGATGAATATATTCGTAAGATTAGAGCATCGTACTATTTTATTGGAGCATTGCTTGGAAAATATAAAAGTGCAGAAGTTCCATTACCAGGCGGATGTAATATTGGAAGTAGACCAATTGATCAACATTTGAAAGGTTTTCGAGCATTAGGTGCAAAGATTGAAATCGAGCGTGGTGCGGTTGTAGCACATGCAGTGGATTTAACGGGTGCACATATCTATATGGATATGGTATCAGTCGGTGCAACGATTAATGTAATGATGGCAGCAACATTGGCCGAGGGAAAAACAACAATTGAAAATGCAGCAAAAGAACCTCATGTAGTTGATATTGCTAACTTTTTAAATAGTATGGGAGCAAATATAAAAGGTGCAGGAACCGATGTAATTCGTATTCGAGGTGTGGAAAAACTGAAAAATACAGAATATTCAATTATTCCAGATCAGATTGAAGCTGGAACATTTATGTGTGCAGCAGCAGTGACTAGAGGTGATATTACAGTAAAAAATGTAATTCCAAAACACTTAGAAGCGATTTCGTCAAAGCTAATTGAAATTGGTTGTGAAATAATCGAAGGTGATGATGCAGTCCGTGTAGTAGGAACTACAGATCAAGTTTCTACAAATATTAAGACATTACCTTATCCTGGTTTCCCTACAGACATGCAGCCACAAATGGCAGTTACACTTGCCCTTGCAAATGGGACGAGCATGATTACAGAGAGTATATTTGAAAATCGCTTTAAATATGTGGACGAATTAGCACGTATGGGTGGAAATATCAAAGTAGAAGGAAATGTTGCAGTTATTGATGGTGTGAAATCGTTTAGTGGAGCACATGTCGAAGCACCAGATTTAAGAGCAGGCGCCGCTTTAGTACTTGCAGGATTGGCAGCAGATGGATATACAATAGTTGATGAGATTGGTTATATTCAACGTGGCTATGAGTGCTTTGAGGACAAGCTTAGCGGATTAGGTGCTTGCATTGAAATCGCATCTTCTGATAAAGAAGTGAGTAAATTTAAATTAAAAATTGGATAATTTTTTTGTTGACATCTGAAAAATTATCTGTTACCATAACATTGTAAAAGAATAAAACAAAGCCCCTTATTCAGAGTGATGGAGATACAAAGGATCTGTGAAGTCACGGCAACCCCGAATTATTAGTAGGAAGGTGCCAACCTGAGCGAGAAATCGAGCGATAAGTGGAATTTGATGTAGAAATCATATCAAGTCCGTAGCTTATGCCACGGACTTTTTCGTACATGAAAAGGGGATTTTATCAAAGGAGGAAAAAATGGAGAAATTACTATTTACTTCAGAGTCAGTAACCGAAGGGCATCCAGATAAAATGTGTGATGCAATTTCAGATGCAGTGTTGGATGCACTAATGGAACAAGATCCTATGAGCCGTGTAGCTTGTGAAACTTGTGTAACAACAGGTTTAGTTATGGTAATGGGAGAGGTAACTACAAAAGCTTATGTGGATATCCAAAAAATTGTAAGAGATACCGTGAAGGAAATTGGTTATGATCGTGCAAAATATGGATTTGACAGTGCGACTTGTGGTGTGATTGTTACACTTGATGAGCAATCAACTGATATTGCAATGGGTGTTAATAAAGCTTTGGAAGCAAAAGAAAACAAAATGAGCGATACAGAGCTAGATGCAATTGGCGCTGGAGATCAGGGGATGATGTTTGGATTTGCAACCAATGAAACAGAAGAATATATGCCATACTCAATTGCTCTCGCACACAAATTAGCTGCACAGCTAACAAAAATTAGAAAAGATGGTACATTAAAATATTTAAGACCTGATGGAAAAACTCAGGTTACGGTAGAATATGACCAAGAAGGAAGAGTACTTCGCTTAGAAGCAGTTGTTTTATCAACCCAACATGATGATGAAGTATCACAAGAGCAAATCCATGCAGATATTAAAAAATATGTATTTGATGTAATCTTGCCACAGGAATTAATTGATGATGAGACTAAGATTTTTATCAATCCTACAGGCCGTTTTGTAATTGGTGGACCACATGGAGATAGCGGATTAACAGGTCGCAAGATTATTGTTGATACTTACGGTGGATATGCTCGTCATGGTGGTGGTGCATTTTCAGGAAAAGATTGTACAAAAGTGGACCGCTCTGCAGCATATGCAGCTCGTTATGTTGCTAAAAACATAGTTGCAGCTGGATTGGCAGACAAATGTGAGATTCAACTTTCTTATGCAATTGGTGTCGCACATCCAACCTCAATTATGGTAGATACCTTTGGAACAAGTAAGCTGTCAAATGAAGCTCTTGTTGGAATTATCCGTGAAAACTTTGATCTTAGACCAGCAGGAATTATAAAAATGTTGGATCTTAGAAGACCAATTTATAAACAAACTGCTGCTTATGGACATTTTGGTCGTTTGGATGTTGAACTGCCTTGGGAAAAAATTGATCGTGCTGAAGCGTTGAAAAAATATTTATAATTAAATAACCTATGTAAGAAAAACTTAAAAGAAAGTAAGATGTCTCCTTCTTGTTTTTTTGATTTTATTCTGTATAATAAAATCTATGATAAGAAGGAGGCATTTTATGTTGCATATAAAAAAGAATATTAGAAACTTACTATTGGTAGTTGGAGCATTGATCCCACTGCATTCCTTTATTGTATGGGCCTCTCCTGAGAATGTACCCATAATTGAGCCGACTCAAGAAGCAGTAACCCCTTATCAAGGTGGAGTGATTAGTGATCAAATTACAATTGGAGATGTATTGCCTCAAAAAGTAGCGCCAACAGAGTTTGCGCATATTCTTACGTGCGAAATTGCAAACGGCAATCAAGTTGTAGTAAATGGTAACCTAGAAGGAACAATATCAGATTCGAATTATTATGATAATTACATGTATCTTTTTGCATTGCAACCCTATGAAAATAGTATAGGAAACCGTACAGATCACATTGGACAAGTGGAAAAGAATTCTAATTTTTCTTTTACAGCTCCATTGTTGTTTGGTACAGAACAAGATCGTCTATACTCAAGGTTTGTAGTGGCTGTTTTTGATGGAGAATCTTATATTCAAACCAGTAATACAGTCTATATAACGAATCCAGAGCAAATAGCAACCAATCAAGATATTTATCGTACTGCACAAACTAAAAAAGGACTATTAATTGAAAATACTTCTGATTTAATAGCAGATGCTTTTGAGCTTGGAATCAATCACGTAATTGTTAATATTCCATTTCATCATATTTTGGGGGAAGGAATTACTTACGAATACGATG
>CAYJKD010000135.1:2887-7653 GCA_964370595.1 uncultured Lachnospiraceae bacterium | reverse complement strand
TATCAAAATCAGGTATCTTTGCCCATTTATGAATGCACCGTGTGAACAGTAACAATGCTTCAACCTCATTTCTTAACTTAAAATAAAAATACCCACAAAGCCATTTTTTTTATTCACTTTGCAGGTGTTTTTATTGACGTTATGTCAAAATTATTTTTCTTTGTAGTATTCCACTACTGCTTTCATTGCTTCTTTTCCAGGAGCTCCAATTGTTACTCGTTTTTCCACACAAGTTTTCATACTAATCGCTTCATAGATATCTTCTTTGAACACTGGACTAATTGCTTGAAACTCTTCTAAAGACATTTCATCGAGAGAGATTCCTTTTTCAATGCAAAAGAGTACTAACTGTCCTACGACCCCATGTGCATCTCGAAATGCCATTCCGTTATTAACAAGGTAATCCGCTGCATCTGTAGCATTGGTAAAACCATTTTTTGCACTTGACTCCATTGCTGATTTACAGAATGTAGTGGTTGCTAACATACCGGTAAATAATGCTAAGCATCCTTTAATCGTATCAATTGCATCAAATGCCCATTCCTTATCTTCTTGCATATCTTTATTATATGCAAGTGGTAATCCTTTCATTGTTGTAAGAATCGCCATTAAAGCACCATATACACGTCCTGTTTTTCCTCTTACTAACTCTGCTAAATCTGGATTCTTCTTTTGAGGCATAATACTACTTCCTGTACTATACGCATCATCTAGTTCAATAAATCCATATTCATTACTATTCCAGATGATGAATTCTTCACTGAATCGACTTAAATGCATTGCAATAATAGAAAAGTCACTTAGTAATTCAATTAAATAATCTCGATCCGATACCGAATCCATACTATTTCTAGTTGGACCATCAAACGCTAATAATTGTGCTGTCAAGTTTCGATCAAGGGGATAAGTCGTTCCTGCTAATGCCCCTGACCCCAATGGACAAGTATTCATTCTCTTATAAGTATCTTTCAAACGATCCTTATCTCGATAGAACATTTCGTAATATGCACCCATATGATGTGCTAGCGTAATTGGTTGCGCTTTCTGTAAATGAGTAAATCCTGGCATATAGGTATCTAAATTTTCTTCCATAATTTTTAGTAGTGTATCTAAAAGATTCTGCACTAATTCTTCAACTTCTTCAATTTCATCTCTGCAATATAATTTCATATCGAGAGCTACTTGATCATTTCGGCTTCTTCCCGTATGAAGTTTTTTCCCAGGTTCGCCGATGCGTTTAATCAAATTCGCTTCTACAAACGAATGGATATCCTCATACTCTAAAGAAAATTCGAGAACGCCACCCTCAATATCTGTTAAGATTGACTCTAATCCTTCAATAATAGTCTTTTTTTCTTCCTCTGTAACAATTCCTTGCGCCGCAAGCATTGTTACATGAGCTATGCTTCCTTTAATATCTTGGCGATAAAATTTTTGATCAAACGAAAGTGATTCATTAAAATTGTGAACCAATTGGTTCTCTTCCTTCGTAAATCTGCCTCCCCAAAGTTTCATTTATTTCTCCTCCTTTAATAACTCGGTTTAATCTTTTCGATTCATATAATTCTATACTTCTCTACTCTAATTTTTCCTCTTCTAGTTTCTTATTTTCTATTTCTTCTACTTCTTCTAGCTCATCTAATACTTCTATTTCTTCAACCTTACTCTCATCCATATCAGGTTCGCTTAAATCTTCACCTTCAATCTCATCTATATCCGATTCTTCTAATTCTTTTTCATCCTTTCTCTTACAAATAAACCAATACCCTCCTAGTAAAAGAAATGATATAAAGGTAATACTTCCACCCACGTACAAACCATCTGGCGTATATTCCATGACAATTTCATAGGTTCCTTCATTTAATTGAATACCTAAAAATGTGTCAAGAATTTTTTCTCCTTGATATTCTGTTCCATTAACCATAATCTTCCATCCAGAGTCAAAGGGAATCGATGTATAGAGAATGCCATCTTCTTTTACAGCCACAGTGCCTTTAATCATCGTATCTGTCCATGTAGTAATTTTCCAAGGACTTTCATTAAGCACTTCATAAAAACGAATCAGTCCTTCTTCTGAAAAACGGAAAATACTCACTTCCATATCTTCATTGGCATCTTGAACTTCAAACTTCATATTAGTTCCAGCCTCTACATAACCAAGTTCCATGAAAAAGCCACGATTTAAATTACTATGTGTTTTACTTGTATCACCAATGGTAACCTTAACCTTCTTCACATCTTTATTGGTTACATAAGCATAATACTCTCCACTCTCCCATGCACTCCACTCTGCTTCTTCTCCTGAATAAAGTGGTTTCACTTCATCAACAAGTACAGGCATACCTCCTATACTTTGAGCGATTCTATTTTGCACCTCTGCAGGAGTTCCTTGCTCAATATCCCAACTCATCTCAAAATCCAAAGGCACCATAAATCCCAGTGGTAATGTATATACATTTTCATAAAGCCATGTACCCTGCGTTTCATTCGCATAAGTTCTCAAGCCTGTTTGTGGTACCTCTTCGGAATAAATCCCATATCCTACTGATAATAGGGTATCGACAAATGGAGTTGCACCTGTAATACTATATGAATTTGTAGCACCCTCACATCCCATTCGCTTTATAAAATCTGTCACATCAGCATTTGTAGTCGAAGAGAACAATGACACCGATGGAAAATTCATCCAAGCTCCGTCATTCTTTGTTTTACGGCTTATCTTCTCAAATCTAGTAAATGTATCCCCTGGAATAATTGTACCTACTAAATCAGCCACTGCCTCATTATCCTCAAGATATGCACTTCTTCCTGTGGTGGTAACACTTGTAACCGTTGCATTCATTCCTGATTCAATACTGACTATCCCCAATGCAACTATGAACAGTGTGTCCCAATATCGTTTTTCTTTTCGATACCACAATGCTAACCACAAATAGAGGACCAAAAAGATAATTGCTACATAATATACATGAAATTCAAAATGCTCCGCATCTACAATTGTTTGAAGCACAAGAATAAATCCTATACTTCCCCAAAACGCACTCGCAATATGCTTTTTCTTATATTCCTTTAAATGAATATATGCTTTATATGCCATGACCAACACTAAAAAGATATAAATATAAGAATGCCTTGCTGGTAAACTATTAGGAAAGCGTAATCCGTGCCATATAAAGTTAAACACATTAATAGAAAAACTTGCAATCAATAAAAATAATAAAATTCCAAACAGCGTTTTTTCCTTCGTTGTAACTTTTTGACTCATAAAATATAATGGAATTAAGATTAGCACAAAAATACCACAATAAATATTAGGCCAGTGGTCTAGGCCTATTTCAATTTCTACATTTGCTAAATGTCTTCCCAATATCTCTAAAATAGAAAAATAATCTTCCATTTCATTTGGAAAATTCACATCTGCGGAAGCTGCCATTTGAAGGGCGCTGATTTCTGGAAGAAGCACAACCGCACTAATCCCCCCTGCAATCAAAGAAAATGCACTAAATCTCAAAATGGATTTTCCAACTTCATTGCCACTATGATCCTTTTCAAGGATTAACAGTACACCAAAATACAAAACACAAAATATGCAAGTCATACTTGAAATATAATAATTTGAAAAAATAGAAAGCCCTAGTGCAATGCAATAAAGTCCACCTTTTTTTTCCTTTACTAAGCGCTCTAATCCAAGCATTATAATTGGAAATAAAACAATACAATCCAACCACATAATATTCCAGCTGTATGCTGCCATATACCCTGATAATCCGTATAATATACCAAATAGAGCAGTTCCCGCATTTTTCGTGTTACAATGCTTTTTCAAGTAATAAGTCATTGCCATACTACTTAGACCTATTTTTAAAACAACTAGACCCGTCATAAATTCAATAATATATTCTTTTGGAACTAGATATAGCAAAATATTAAATGGGCTCGCCAAATAATAGGCAATCAATGCAAGAAAATTGACTCCTAGTCCTATATTCCAAGAATAGTATAAACTTCCACCGTTTACCAATTTATTGTGTAACTCTGAATAAAATGGAGCATATTGATGATACATATCTGTTCGAAGAAATGTTTCATCACCAAATGGAAATATATTTCTCTGAATAAAAAGCAATACCATAATTAAAATAGGAACTAAAAATGCCAAAATAATATCATAATTATCATCTACTAAATCAATAATCGTCTTTCTTTCTTTTTCTAATGGTGCTTTTAAAGGATTCATTCTGTTATACCCTTTCTTTTTTAAATATAAACCATTTACTCAATGCATAATTCAATACCAATGAAACCACTGAAACAATAACTTTACAAATAAAATCTTGTGTAATCTTAAGACCATCCACCATAAGCATCATAAGCAGCAACGTGACTACACCTGTTGCAAGCCTACATGTTACAAAAGAAGCCAGTTCTTTCACAATTGCTGTAATACCCTTTTCTTTACTTTGAAACACATAGATTTTATTGGTTACATACGCAAACAATACTGCGAGTAGCCAAGCGATCGCTGTAGCGATTCGATAATCAATTCCTTGGCTTCTTACAACTGCATATCCAATCCAATCTACAAGCGTTGTTAATACACCGAAAACAAAATAAGATACCGTTTCACGGTTTACTAATTTTTTATATATTTTTTTTATCATCACTATCTCCAATTAAATAAAATATAACGCTACCTCATATCAATTTATTATAGGACAGACCACAATAATTGTAAATGCTTTACAAAAGAAAAGGTATATTAAAAA
>CAYJKD010000135.1:0-2843 GCA_964370595.1 uncultured Lachnospiraceae bacterium | reverse complement strand
TTTCTAATATTTTTTCGACAGAAGCCAACTTCACACATAAAGTAAACAACTCCATCGCTACGACTAAATCTGCAAGTGGTGGAAATGATGGTGCAATTCGGATATTGCTATCTTTCGGATCTTTTCCATAAGGATAGGTTGCTCCAGCTCCTGTTAGAACAAGGCCAGCATCTTTACACTTTTGAACAATATTTTTAGCACATCCCTCTAAAGAATCAAAAGAAATAAAATATCCTCCTTTTGGATCAATCCAACTTCCAAGTCCAAGTGGTGCAATTTCTGATTCTAATGCATTAACCACTGCTTTAAACTTTGGCACTAAAATCGCTGCGTGTTTTTCCATGTGTTTAAGCATACCTTCTATATTACCAAAGTACTTCACGTGTTGTAATTGATTTACCTTATTGTATCCAATGGTTCGAAGGGATAATTGTTTTGTTACATCTTCAATATTTTCTATGGATGCCGCAAGCGCTGCAATCCCTGCTCCTGAAAATGTAATTTTTGATGTAGAAGTAAATTTATATGCTAAATTTGGATTTCCTGCTTTTTCACATTCCTCTAAGATTTCAAGAATGATATCTTTATCGTCTTTATACAAATGGTGAACACTGTAAGCATTATCCCAATATAATCGAAAATCTTTTGCTGCTGGTTTCAAGTTTGCAAATCTACGTACTGTTTCATCACAATAAGAAAGTCCTTGTGGATTAGAGTATTTTGGAACACACCAAATTCCTTTGATGGTTTCATCAGAACTTACAAGTTCCTCAATCATATCCATATCCGGCCCTGTTTCAAACATTGGAACATTAATCATTTCTATCCCAAATGCTTCTGTAATTGCAAAATGTCTATCATATCCAGGCACTGGACATAAGAATTTAACTTTATCTAATTTACACCAAGGCGTATGACCCATAACCCCTTTAAGCATAGAACGTGCAATCGAGTCATACATAATACTAAGACTAGAGTTTCCATAAATAATTGTTTGCTCTGGTTTTACTTCCATCATATGTGCCATCAATTCTCTAGCTTCTATAATTCCAAGTAATGCACCATAGTTTCTACAATCAAACCCCTCTTTTGTAATCATGCTAGAACTACTATCAAGAATATTAATCAGTCCCATGGATAAATCTAATTGTTCTGAATCCGGCTTACCTCTTGACATATCAAGTTTCAAGTTTTTTTCTTTAAATTCTTGATATTTTAATTTTAGTTCCATTTCTACAGAGAGCAGTTCTTCCTTGCTCATCTCCACATAAGTTTTCATAAGTCTCCTCCTTACTTCCCCTAACCTCTTTGTAACAATAAAAGAAGACTCCATTTTCATTTCATTTTTATACAAATAAAAATAATATCTTCACCTTCTGAATATAATATCATAGACGCTGATAATTGACAACACTTTTTTATCTTACCACGTTACAGTGATGAATCATCATTCAAGTTGACTCAACTAACTGAAACTGTTATACTCTCTTTTACAAAGATTTTTCTATGAAAGGAATTATATCAACAATGACATTAATCAGTTTATCGTTACTCTCTTTCGGACTTTCTATGGATGCTTTTGCCGTTTCTGTCTGTAAGGGATTATCCATTCAAAAATTACAACATCGCCATGCTATCATCGTCGGCTTATATTTTGGAGGATTTCAAGCAGGAATGCCCCTTCTTGGATACTATCTTGGACTTCAGTTTCAAGATGCCATCGTTTCGATTGACCATTGGATCGCCTTTGTCCTTCTTTCTTTTATCGGATTTAATATGATAAAAGAATCTATTAATAAGGAAGAGGAAAGCTGCAACGCTTCCCTCAAATTTTATGATATGTTCACTCTCGCTGTCGCAACTAGCATTGATGCACTTGCAGTAGGCATCACATTTGCCTTTCTACAAATCAACATCATCCCTGCAGTCTGTTTCATCGGAGCTTTTACTTTTATTTTATCTGTAATCGGTGTTAAAGTTGGAAGTGCTTTTGGATCTCGTTATAAATCCAAAGCAGAACTGATCGGTGGACTTATCCTTATCTTCATGGGCACAAAAATCCTAATTGAACACCTTTTCTTATCCTAAAACCTTAATTTGTTAAAAATGCCCCAGGTCCTACTAAAGTTCCATCTTCATTCATTGGGTGTTCCATTGAATCCATTGGAAACAAAACAACTTTTGCTACATTTCCTTGGGCATCTTTCCAAATCAAACCTTCGCCTGTTTCCTTAATGTCTTTTGAAGTTACAATATTACGAGTTAAATAAGGAAGAATTTGTGTATCTGCTGTAATTGTATAAGTTTCTTCGTTATTTGCTGTAACTGTAACAGTACCATTTTCATCGGTTACTACTTGATCAAATGCTACATAAGAAGGAACTGCAAAATCAGCTGGAATTCCAGCAATGATTACCTGTGCACCAACTTGTGGTGGAAGAGACATTGTCATCGCATCTTGGATATATGCATAAACCATATCTCCAACTTGAATTTGTGATGTTTCCATTGGAATTGCATTCACTGCATCCAACACCTTTGTGTTCTCTTGATCAATATGTAAAATCATGTCTCCAGGTGAAGAAACGCCTGAAGTGTTATTAATGCTAATGGTTTTTTCGGCAAAATTTTACAATCTTCCATAAACACGAGTAAATCCTTTCGGAATCACTTGCTCTGCTTCTGTTACCACTGCTGCTTCCATTTTAACCTCGCCTAGCTTAACATCTGTTTGAGTTGCTGCATCTGCCATAACTGTAGTTGCTACTCCTAATGAAAGAATTGAAATACCTGCTAACGTTGCTACCATTGTTTTATTAAGTCGTTTCATAATTTTTTTCTCC
>CAYJKD010000134.1:2318-7691 GCA_964370595.1 uncultured Lachnospiraceae bacterium | reverse complement strand
GGACATACTTGAATTAGCTGGAATGGAAGTTAAGGTAATAACAACGCCAGGCCATACAAAGGGCTGTGTTTGTTATTATATTGAAAAAGAAGAAGTGCTGATGAGTGGAGACACATTGTTTGAAGAATCTTTAGGAAGAACCGATTTACCTACTGCTGATAATAATGCGATTATTCATTCGATTTCTCAAAAACTGTTTGTTTTACCAGAAGATACAATGGTTTATCCAGGACATGGAAGGCCTACATCGATTGGGCATGAAAAACTTAATAATCCAGTAGCACATTATCTTGCAAAGAGAAGATAGAAAGTTAGGAATACCATGATTGGGATATATTTAAATGATAAAAGTTATGAGCAGGATATAAGAGAATTGTTAATGGCCTTTTATCCAGGAGAAACCTATAGCTATGAGATAGGTATGGAAACATATCTGAAAGGTGTGGTCAATGAAACAATGGATCAATTTGTGATGGAACTAGTTGATGGCCATCGCGATAAACAAGTAAGTGAAGTGATTCATGTGAACTATGGAGATAAAAAAGAAGGAAAAAATGAAATCAAGAGAAGTCTTTATCGATTACTGACAGAAGTGCATCAACGAACAATGCCTTGGGGTTCTCTTACGGGGATTCGTCCAACAAAAATTCCTATTACAAAGTTAGAAGAGGGAATGGAACCACAAGAAATAAAAGAGTTTATGAGAAAATTTTATTATACTAGTGAGGAAAAAGTTGATCTAAGCCTTGAAATTGCAAGTAATGAACGAGAAATATTATCAGAAATTGATTATAAAAATGGATATAGCCTTTATATTGGAATTCCTTTTTGTCCAACCACATGTCTTTATTGTTCCTTTACATCATTTCCAATAGGGAAGTGGAAGAAAAGAACAGGAGAATATTTAGATGCATTATTTTGTGAACTTGACTATGTTGCGAAAAAGCTGAAAGGGAAGCTACCAGACACCATCTATATTGGTGGTGGAACTCCGACATCCTTGTCCTCAGAAGATTTAGAGGCTTTGTTTTTAAAGTTAGAATCTATGTTTGATCTGAAACAGATCAATGAAATTACAGTAGAGGCAGGTAGACCAGATAGTATCACGAAGGAAAAACTTCAAGTGCTAAAGCGACATGGAACAACTCGAATTTCTATTAATCCACAGACAATGAATGATAGAACACTTGAGCTCATAGGAAGAAAGCATAGTGTAGAGGATATTAAAACATGTTTTTATCAAGCGAGGGAAGTAGGGTTTGATAACATCAATATGGATTTGATTATTGGACTCCCAGATGAAGGCATGGAAGAGGTAACGCATACTTTAAAACAGATTAAGCAGTTAGACCCAGAAAGTATTACAGTACATTCTTTAGCGATAAAACGTGCAGCAAGACTTAATATTAACCGAGAAGAATATAAAAATATGAGTTTTACGAATACTGCCCAAATGATTGATCTTACAGCAGCATGTGCAAGAGAACTAGGCATGATGCCCTATTATCTATATCGTCAAAAAAATATTGCAGGTAACTTTGAAAATGTTGGTTATGCTAAAAAAGGAAAAGCATGTGCATATAATATTTTGATTATGGAAGAAAAACAGACAATAATCGGTTGTGGCGCAGGTACGACTACGAAGGTGGTTTACCAAAATGAGAATCGAATAGAACGAGTAGAAAATGTAAAAGATGTAGAGCAATACATGGGAAGACTAGAAGAAATGCTTGCAAGAAAAAGCACGTTATTATAAGAAAATGGATTGCTATTTCCTGAGTGGGATAGTATAATCCATTGAATAGTAGTAGAAGAGGAGATGATTAGAATATGGCATTGAAGAAGAAGCCAGTAACTGGTATGAAAGATATTCTACCTGGAGAAATGCAGATTCGAGAATATGTTATGAAACAAATCAAAGAAACCTACAGTGGTTTTGGTTTTTCACAAATAGAAACACCATGTGTGGAGCATATCGAGAATTTAACAAGTAAACAAGGTGGCGATAATGAAAAGCTGATTTTTAAAATTTTAAAGCGTGGCGAAAAATTAAATATAGAAAATGCACAGGAAGAAAACGATTTGGTAGATGGAGGTCTTCGTTATGACTTGACATTGCCACTAGCACGTTATTATTCAAATAATGCAGCAGCATTACCAAATCCATTTAAGGCACTTCAAATGGGAAGTGTGTGGAGAGCGGATCGTCCACAAAAAGGACGTTATCGTCAATTTACACAGTGTGATATTGATATATTAGGAGATGCATCTAATTTAGCAGAGATTGAATTGATTTTAGCAACGACAACAGCACTTGGAAAAATTTGCCCAGATAATCAATTTACAGTTCGAATCAATGATAGAGAAATTTTACGAGGTATGGCAAGACATTGTAAGTTTCAAGAAGAGGGAATCGATCAAGTTTTTATTACGTTGGATAAAATGGATAAAATTGGAGTGGATGGAGTAGCAAAAGAACTACTAGAGCTAGGTCATGCAAAAGAAAGCGTAGATAAATACTTAACGCTGTTTGAAGGCGTAAAAGGAACTGCTGCTGATGTAAGAGCATTAGGCGAAAAAATTAGCGATGTATTACCAAGAGAAACTGCTGAAAATTTAGCATATATTATTGAAACAGTCAGTGGAGTGTCAGAAACAGAGTTTACATTACAATTTGATCCAACACTTGTTCGAGGTATGGGGTATTATACAGGAACGATATTTGAAGTGTCGATGGAAGGATTTAGTGGTTCTGTAGCTGGTGGTGGACGTTACGACAAGATGATTGGTAAGTTTACAAATATGGAAACACCTGCTTGTGGATTCTCCATTGGATTTGAACGAATTGTTGGAATACTACTAGATAATGAATACAAAGTCCAGCAAGGTGTTAGTAAGAAAGTATTTTTGTTTGAAAAGGGAGTTGATGCAGAAACATTTTCTAGCATTATGAAGCAAGCCATGGAAACTAGAAAATCAGGTACTCAAGTATTGGTTTCCCAGATGAATAAAAATAAAAAGTTCCAAAAAGAACAATTAAATAAAGAAGGTTACTTTGAGTTTGTTGAATTTTATAAAGATACATTAAAACACTAGGAGGTTGTTATGGCAGAATCAATGTTTGGGTTAAAAAGGACTCATAGATGTACAGAGTTGAGCGTTTCTAATATTGGAGATGAAGTAACCGTAATGGGTTGGGTACAAAAAAGTAGAAATAAAGGTGGAATCATCTTTTTGGATTTAAGAGATCGTTCTGGTCTACTCCAGTTGATTTTTGAAGAAAGCGATTGTGGTGCAGATAATTTTGCAAAAGCAGAAAAACTAAGAAGTGAGTTTGTAGTAGCAGTAACTGGAAAAGTAGAGGCGCGTTCTGGTGCTGTGAATGAAAACTTAGCAACTGGAGCAATCGAAGTTCGTGCTACAGCTGTGCGCATTCTTTCAGAATCACAAACGCCACCATTTCCAATTGAAGAAAATAGCAAAACCAAGGAAGAGTTACGTTTAAAACATCGCTATTTGGACTTGAGAAGACCAGATATTCAAAGGAATTTGATGCTTCGTAGTGAAGTTGCTGTACTTACAAGACAATTTTTGGCAGAAGAAGGATTTTTAGAAATTGAAACACCTACACTGATTAAAAGTACCCCAGAAGGTGCTAGGGACTACTTAGTTCCAAGTCGTGTACACCCAGGTGAATTTTATGCACTACCTCAATCTCCACAGTTATTTAAGCAACTTTTAATGGTATCGGGATATGATCGTTATTTCCAAATCGCTAGATGCTATCGTGATGAAGATTTACGCGCAGATCGCCAACCAGAATTTACTCAAATCGATATGGAACTTTCATTTGTAGATGTTGAAGATGTACTTGAAGTAAATGAGCGTTTACTAGCTAAATTATTTAAAGATTTGCTTCAAGTTGAAGTATCACTTCCTATTTCACGAATTACTTGGAAAGATGCTATGAATCGATATGGTTCCGATAAACCAGATACTCGCTTTGGTATGGAATTGACAGATGTATCAGAAGTGGTTAAGGATTGCGAGTTTGTAGTGTTTAAAGGAGCATTAGAAAATGGTGGAAGCGTTCGCGGAATTAATGCCAATGGACAAGGTGCTATGCCACGTAAGAAAATTGATGCTTTGGTTTCTTTTGCTAAAGATTTTGGAGCAAAAGGGCTTGCTTACATTGCACTTGCAGAAGATGGTAGTATGAAATCTTCCTTTGCAAAATTTATGACAGAAGAGGAAATGCAAAACCTCGTAGAAGCAATGAGTGGAAAAGCAGGAGACTTACTATTATTTGCAGCAGATAAAAACGAAATCGTTTGGGACGTACTTGGTAATTTGAGATTAGAGCTAGCAAAGCAGATGGACTTATTGAAAAAAGATGTATTTGAATTCTTATGGGTAACAGAATTCCCATTACTTGAATATGTAGAAGATGCAGGACGTTTTGTGGCGAAACATCATCCATTTACATCTCCAATGGAAGAAGATTTACATTTGTTAGAAACAGACCCAGGAGCAGTTCGTGCTAAAGCGTATGATATTGTACTGAATGGGAATGAAATCGGTGGAGGTTCCGTAAGAATTCACCAAGGCGATATTCAAGAAAAAATGTTGAAGCTTCTTGGTTTTACACAAGAACAGGCAAATGAGCAGTTTGGATTTTTACTAGAAGCATTTAAATATGGTGTGCCACCACATGCAGGACTTGCATATGGTTTAGACCGAGTTGCAATGTTGATGTGTGGAAGTGATAGCATTCGTGAAGTGATAGCATTCCCGAAAGTAAAAGATGCATCTTGTCTAATGTGTGAAGCACCTTCTCTTGTTGATGAAAAACAATTAGAAGAATTGGGAATAGAAGTAAGTAAAGTTGTGGAATAAATATAATTGAGATAGGTTAGAATATTGTTAATCATAAAAGCTTTCGTAGGTATCTACGGGAGCTTTTATGATTTGACTATTTATAGAAAAAAGCCACAGAATAAACACATTTATTTGATAGTATTTAAGTATTGATTGTAGAGTGTTTTAGGAGGTCTGGTAAAATGGATAAAATTAAAATTTTAATTGTAGATGATGAAGCAAGAATGCGAAAATTGGTAAAAGATTTTTTGACAATTAAAGGATTTCAGGTAATAGAAGCTGAAAATGGAGAAGCTGCAATTGATATCTTTTTTGAACAAAAAGATATTGAACTAATTTTGCTTGATGTTATGATGCCTAAGATGGACGGTTGGGAAGTATGTGAAACAATTCGACAATACTCTAAAATTCCTATTATTATGCTTACAGCACGTAGTGAAGAACGTGATGAGTTAAAAGGGTTTGAGCTAGGTGTGGATGAGTATATCACAAAAC
>CAYJKD010000134.1:0-2308 GCA_964370595.1 uncultured Lachnospiraceae bacterium | reverse complement strand
ATGGAATTACGATTATTTTGGAGATGCGAGAACAATTGATACCCATGTAAAAAAATTGAGAAGTAAAATGGGAGATAAAGGCAATTATATAAAAACCATTTGGGGGATGGGTTATAAATTTGAGGTGGAAGAGTGAAACGGTCTATACAGAAAAAAATAGTATTATTATTTGCAGGATTAATGAGCATTTTGGTTTTATCGATTTTTTTGATGAATAACTTTTTGCTAGAACGATATTATACAGCACAGCAAATCACACAACTTCAAGAAGCTTATGATAATATAAATCAAGTCGCGATGGAGCAGATGCTTGATGGTGAAAGCATTAGTGAATTGCTTGCAAGAGAATCAGAAGAAGAATATGAGGCAATGGAAGAATCACGTGCTATCGATAATAAAAATCCTTCAACGGCAGAACCGAATGAGGAATCGGAGAATGAAACTATTTTCTTTGAAGAAGAAATAACCCTACTTGAAACCATAAGAGGATATGGAGAAACGAGTAATATTGGAGTGTTATTGATTGATAGTGCTACAGGTCAACCTTTGGTGTCTACGGTACGTGACAGTTATTGGCTCTCTCAAAAGGTACAACGATACATTTTAGGTGTAGGTGAGGAAGAAACAAAATTATTAGTTTCCCATGAAAATTATCGAATTGAACAAAATTTCGATATGAAAACAAGAGCTTCTTACCTAGAGGCTTGGGGATTTTTATCAGATAATACAACGTTGTTTTTTATGTCAATGCCAATTGCGAGTATTGATGCAAGTGTTGGGTTGTCCAATCAATTTACAGGAATTGTAGCCTTAGTAGCATTTGTATTAGGGAGTGGGTTGGTTTATTTCGTGTCAAGACATATTTCAAAGCCTATTTTAGATTTAGCTTGTTTGTCTGAAAAAATGTCAAGGTTAGATTTCACAGCTCGATATGATGGAAATGAACTTAATGAAATTGCTATTCTTGGTAATAGTATGAATACATTGTCTGATCGGCTTGAAGCAACGATTGACGAATTACAGACAGCGAACCAGCAACTACAGCTGGATTTAGAGGAAAAAATAAAAATTGACGAAATTAGAAAAGATTTTATTGGAAATGTTTCTCATGAATTAAAAACTCCAATTGCTCTGATTCAGGGATATGCAGAAGGTCTTTCAGAGGGTATGTGTGAAGATGAAGAAAGCAGAGCATATTATTGTGAAGTTATTATGGATGAAGCTTCTAAAATGAACAAAATGGTAAAACAACTTCTTAATTTAACTGCGTTGGAATTTGGCAATGATATTATGTCAAAGGATACATTTGATATTACAGAATTGATTTCAGATTATTTAAATTCGGCATCGATTTTGTTAGAAGATAAACCAATAGAACTAATCTGGGAACCAAGTGAGTCCTTATTCGTTGAGGGGGATGAGTTTAAAACGGAAGAAGTAATTATGAATTACTTGACCAATGCCCTTGATCATGTAACGGCAGATGGGGTAATAAGAATCTCAGTATCAAAGAGTAATGATCAGGTGAAAGTATCTGTATTTAATACAGGGTCATTAATCCCAGAAGAAGAATTGAGCAAATTATGGACGAAGTTTTATAAGGTAGATAAAGCAAGAACAAGGGAATTTGGTGGAAGCGGAATTGGGTTATCGATTGTAAAGGCGATTGTTGATGCTCATGGTCAGAGTTGTGGAGTAGAAAATCAAGAAGATGGTGTGTCGTTTTGGTTTACTTTAAAGTTAGTATAATTGTTGTAGATGGAAAGTTCACAAGATTTTATGGTTGTGGACTTTCCATTTTACGCATTATGATGCTATTTTGTTCAATAATTGCCATATGAATTACTTTATAGTTATCGTTTTCAATTTAAGGGGTAACAGTTCAGCCATGCCATTCATAAATGAGCAAAGTGACCAAAATTTGGTAAAAGATAGAAATAGGTTGCTCATTTATTCATGTAGGGCATCTGCCTTATAGCAAAAAAGTAGTAAATCCAGCTTAGTAAGCAAGCTTACACGCTTACCTTACTACTTTTTTACTGCATGGCTGAATTGTAACAAATAATCCTATTCAAGCACTAGAAAAAAAACAGAAAGTATGATATGATGTAGCATACGTATGTTTAGATTTGAAGCATCAGGAGGAAGAATAGATGACAAGAAGAGAGATGAGGGAACACTGCTTTAAAATGTTGTTTGGTTTAGAGTTTTATCCCCAAGAGGAGATAAAGGGACAAGTTGAGCAGTATTTTCATTCTCCTTGTGAAGAAGGTGAAAATTCAGAGGGTATAGAAGAAATTTTACACCA
>CAYJKD010000133.1:0-7731 GCA_964370595.1 uncultured Lachnospiraceae bacterium | reverse complement strand
ACACCATTCTCTCCAGTTGTTCCAAAATCAGAAAGAGAATAAAGGGTGCTAAATCCTGTTTCATCATCTCGCTCTACAAACTTTATTTCATCTCGTCTGAATAGGTTGGAGTTTAGGAACACTGGGTTATGGGTATTGAACACCAATTGAGCACCTTTTTTATTGATATCATCATTATGGAATACATTGATAATACTCATAAGTGCCATTGGGTGAATAGATGCATCAAATTCGTCTACAATTAAAGTGCCACCTGTTAAGATTGCACGAATGACAAGCGGGAATATATTTACAAACCTTACAGTACCATAAGACTCAAAAATATCAGCAGCAAGGACCGATGATTCACCTGTTTCAAGATCTTTGAATAGGGAGCATAGTTTCGCCTCAGTTTCATCATCGCTAACTACATATCCTAAATCATTGGAGCTAATACCGAACTCCTTGGCTGCTTTATTTGTTGTTTGCTCTACATAAACTGTTTTTTTCTGTGGATCAACAAATCTTCTAATAATCTGCAAAGAGTCAGCACGATAAATCACCATCAACTTATCCTTAATCCAATCAGTAATTTCTTTTACAAGTTGTTGGCTTATAATAAGTTTAAAACCATTTGTAAGGAATAGTTCCTCTTCGTTTAAGCTGTTTTCAGCAATTTCAAATACACTTTTATCTGAGCTTTTAACTGAAACATAGCTTTTAACATTTTTAAAGCTACCAAAAGAGAGTTTATCATCTCTGACAAACACCATTTCGTCATTTATATAAAGCTCCTCACTTACAATATTTCTTTGGTTATCGTCATTTAGAAAAACACCTAAGTTCATTACAATGGAGTAATCGAATTTAAGTCCATTTTCAATAAAACTAATAGAAAAAGAGACCGGCTCATCTTTGTGTTTATTATTTGGTATCAGCTCCAAGTTGTATGACGCCGTGTTAGGTGAAGACTTTTCCTCGGAATTGCGAATGCTACCCCTTAACACTATAGCTCTAAATGTATCCAAAGCTCCGATGATATTTGTCTTACCAGAGGCATTTGGACCATAAATAACAGAAGATGAAAGGGATTTTAGAGTTTTACTTTTCACTCTTTTAGATAAAACACTATAATCAAGTCCTTTTTGCTTTGGCGCAGGAATCATTGAAAAAATTGTTTCCTCCGTAAAAGATTTATAATTTTTGGTTTTAAATTCCAGTAACATATTTTCCTCCATTCTGCAAAAAACACACAAAACACTAATTAATATTATATACATATTATACTTCAACGTCAATATATTATGTTATTTTGCAAGTTTTATTCAAAATAATATCTATTATTCACACTGCCACTAGTACACGAAGTCTGCAATATCCTATCTTTATTTTTTGCAATTTGATTAGAAAAAAATAAATCCGAACACTTCTCCTATCTCAAAGGCTTTCGTGTTCGGATTTATTCTTATTGGTGGAGTTAAAGCAAGTAAAACTCCCCCCTCATTTACTATATTACTTACCACTATATGTCATCACAAGTATTACTTCTGTATGACTCGTAAATGGAAACATATCATATGGAAATGCACCTTTCATCTCATATCCTATCTTCTTGAATAAATCCAAATCCCTAGCTAATGATTCTGGACCGCAAGAAACATAAACAACCTTCTTAGGTTTTGCAACTTTAATCGCCGATATGAATTCCTTCGTACTACCACTTCTAGGTGGATCCATAATTACAACATCAAGATCTGCCCCCTGTTCAACCATTTGTGTCATAAACACACTCGCATCATTCTGGTAAAAACGAATATTTTTAATATCATTAAGTTTTGCATTGCTTATCGCATCTTTTACTGCATCCTTATTCAGTTCCACTCCAATAACTTGTTTCACTTTCTTTGCAGCAATCATGCCAATGGTTCCAATTCCACAATACGCATCTAATACCGTTTCATTCTTTTTCAAACTAGCTAATTCGATTGCTTTTTCATACAATCGCTCTGTTTGAGCTGAGTTTATCTGATAAAAGGAGCGAGAAGAAATTCGGAACCGATATCCACAAAGAACATCTTCAATATATCCTTTTCCAAATAGTACATTCTCTTTATCTCCAAGTACCATACTCGTATCTCTACTGTTAATATTGTGAACAATCGTAGTTATTTCAGGGTGTCTTCTACGAAGCTCCTTTACAAAATTGTTTTTCGAAGGAAATACAGGTGCAGCTGTTACTAATACTACTAAAATCTGCCCAGTTACATGACCCGTACGTACAAGAACATGTCTTAATAAGCCATAGCCCTTATCCTCATTAAATGTTTTAATTTTAAATGATTTTAGCATACTTCGAACGGTACCAATGATTTCATCTGCTTTCTCATTATGAATCAAACAACGTTCAATTGGCACAACAATGTGGGTATTGGATTGATAGGTACCAGATACTGGTTCGCCTTTTCTATGTCCAAATACTGCTTGTGCCTTATTTCGATAATGATAAGGACTTTCTGCACCTACAACTGGGTGGACTTTGCAAAATTTCCCTAACAACTTTTGCATTTCTTTTTGTTTTAACTGCAATTGCTCTTCATAAGGCATATCCAAATATTGACATGCACCACATTGCTTAAATACAGGGCAGCTTAATTTATTACTTTTTGCCATTCATAACTCCAATCTTATTTTACAAGTGGTTTTGTTATTTCTCTCAACCACTGTGCTTCTTCTTTTTCTAAATATTGTTCTAATTTGTCGTAGACAAATGCATGATATGCGTTTAAATAATCGACATCTTCTTGATTCATCATTTCGATAACAATTGGTGTTGTATCTATTGGTGCGCATGTTAAATAATCAAAACTCAAGAATTGACCAAAAGAATTTTTAATATCTTCTTTACAAACAAGCATATTTTCAATTCGAATTCCATATTCACCTTCCACATACATTCCAGGTTCATCTGATAGAATCATACCAGGTAGAATTGGATCAATTACTTTGCGATTTGGAGCTACGCGGTATCCAATCCCAACAGGCCTTTCATGAACCCCTAACAAATGTCCAACTCCATGTCCTGTTCCATGGTTATAATCCAAACCACGCTTCCACATCTCACCTCTTGCAAGATAATCTAAACTAAGTCCTGTACATCCTTGTAAAAACCTTGCATTTGCTAATCGTAACATTCCGATTAACACAAGGGTGTAATGCTCTTTTTCTACTTGTGATAACGCTCCTACCGCAATGGTTCTTGTAATATCTGTAGTTCCTTCTAGATATTGTCCACCAGAATCCACTAGATAAAGCCCCTTTTGCTCAATCACTGCAAAATTGGTAGGTGTTGGACGATAATGGCACATTGCTGCATTGGCTCCATATGCTGAGATTGTATGAAAGCTTGGCTCTAAACTACCTTGCTCTTTTCGAAGCTCCCATAATACATCTGTAACAGAAAGTTCGTCCATTGGAATTTTCCCAATATTTTGAGTCAACCAATAATGAAATTTAGCAATCGCAACTCCATCTTTTATATGTGCTATTTTAGAATTTTCCACCTCAATAGGGTTTTTCATTGCTTTATCTTTAACAACAGGGTTTGTTTCATCAATAATTATATTACAATCTTTTATATTACTTGTAATGGAATAATTAACTTTTCCTTTTTCTATGAGTATGGTTTTATTTTCATATCCTTTGATATCTTCATAAATATCATCATACCCTTTAATCGTAACTCCAAGTTCTTCAAAGTAACCTTGAACTTCTTCTGATGTAGTTCCTTTATTGATATAAATAGTTGCATCTACCTTAGAAATCGTTAAGTACGAAAGCGCAACAGGTGTGCATGCAATGTCATTCCCTCTAATATTCAGTAGCCAAGCAATTTCATCTAGTGGCGTTAGTATATGTAAATCAATTGATTTTTGATCCATATATGCTCTAAGTTCTGTTAGTTTCGTTTTTGCACTTTTTCCTGCATATTTTTCATCAAAAATCCAAATTGGATTCATTGGCAACAATGGACGTTGACTCCATATTTCAGCTACAAGATCCTTGTGGTTATCGACTTGAATTTCTTTCTCTGCCATGAGTTCACATAATTCTTCGCCCCATTTCGCATTAACAACTCGACCATCAAAACCTAATGTCATTCCACGTTCTAGTCGCTCACTAAGAAATGCTTCAATTGTAAGCACGCCATCTTGTCCCGAACGCATTAGCTCTACTCCCGTTCCTTCTAATTCCCTTGCAGCTTGAACAAAATATCTTCCATCTGTCCACAAACCTGCCCAGTCCATCAAAACAACAGCAATACCCGCAGAACCAGTAAATCCTGTAATAAATTCTCTACAAGCAAAGTAATCATCTACATATTCAGAATCATGATAATCTGAAGTAGGAATTAAGTAAGCATCTATGTTATGTTCTTTCATTTTAGCTCTAAGTTCTATTAGTTGATTGTTCATATCCATCTCCTTATATTTCTTTGTATTCAATGTATTCTATTGTATCGGATAATACAAGAAATATCAATTTAAATATCTTACTTTTTCATTATAATCGCTACTAAACTATATGAAAAACTTCAATCCTGATTATTGCCACCTTTACAAAGTAATTTATAATTTATTTCTCAAAAAAAGAGGCAACCCTTTTGAAAGTTATGCCTCTTCTATTATCTATTTTACTGAAAGGTTCATATCTTGCTTTTTACATAGGTAACGAATAACATCTTTTCTAGTAACAATACCGATCAAAGAATCTCGATCATCTACAACTGGAACAAAATTTTGATTCAATACGCGTTCTATAAGATCTTCCATTTTCGCATCTGCTTTTACTGGTTGATAATTTACTCTTCTATTGATGTTCATAATAGAAATCGCCTCTGCATCTTTCAAACTGAGACTATGGTTATTTTTTACTTCCCATAACAAATCCCCTTCTGTTATTGTTCCAATATAGGTTCCTGTTCTTGCAATCAAAGGGACTACTGTAAATCTGTGAATCTCCATTTTTTCCATTGCTTGTCTTATTGTATCTTGCTCATTAATAAATGCGATTTCACTTTTTGGTGTTAAAAAAAATAATATATTCATGTAATTCTCCTAAATCATTTGTACATAATAAATGTTATTCACAGATATTTTTTGTTAATATAATTCTAACAAATTATTTTGTACATTCTGTGAACAAATATTTTCTAATTTCATAAGAATTTTCACTTAAGGTAGCTCATCTAAGATTAAATCCACATCTGTTTTTTTGCCAATAACCATTAAGTGTTCATCTGGTTGAATCACATAATCAGCTGGAGGAAGAAGATTCGTATCTCCATCTTTTTTCGCCCCTAAAATACTAATATGGTATTTGTTCCGAACTCCTGCTTCTTTCAAACTCTTGTTTATCCAATCAGGATGTGGTGGGATTTCGTAAATTGAATATTCATCTGTTAATTCAATATAGTCAAATACATGATTTGCACTATATCGAACTGCCATTCGTTCCGCAATATCTCGGTCTGGATAAATAACTTCATCCGCTCCATTACGTAGTAGAAATTTAGCATGAATATCACGATTTGCTTTACTAATTACATGTCTTCCACCTAGTTCTTTTACAAGACTGGTAATTTCTAGGCTACTTTGAAAATTCGTCCCAATACACACAAAACATAAGTCGAAATTTGAAATTCCAAGGCTTTTTAATACCGCCTCATTGGTACAATCTCCAATTTTTGCACTAACTACGTAAGGCAGTAATTCCTCTAAGTTCTCTTCAATCGAATCCACAATCATTACTTGATTTCCAAGTTCTGAAAAATTTTTACATAAATGACGTCCAAAGCGCCCCATTCCAATTATTAATATTGATTTCATATATTCCTCCAGGCTTTTATTTATCCAATGGTTATACGTTCTACAGGTTGTTTCACATGTGCAATTCGTTTATGCTGTGTAAATGACAACGCAAACGATAAACTACCAACTCTACCACAATACATTAAGAAGATAATGATAATTTTAGATATTTCGTGTAAATCTCTTGTAATTCCAGTTGTCATTCCTACTGTTCCAATTGCAGAAAATGTTTCGAACATCACATCTGAAAAAGGGATGTTTTGCATATGCATAATTGCAATTGCAGCACAAAATGCTAATGTTGCATTGATTGTAACAATTGCAGTTGCACCTTTTAATGTATCATCTTCTAATCTTCTACCAAATGCATTTACCCCATATGTCCTTTGTATACTTGACCACAAGAACAGATAAATCACTACTAAAGTTGTAGTTTTAATTCCACCAGCCGTCGAACCTGGGCTGCCTCCAATAAACATTAGTATCATTGTAAGCAATTTGCTTGCATCGGTCAATGCAGCTGTATCTGTCGTGTTAAACCCTGCTGTTCTAGCTGTTACAGAGCTAAACAACGATGTTAAGATTTGTCCACTTGCATTCATACCTACAAGTAAATTATCTTTTTCAAAGAGATAGAATAAGATTGCACTTCCAAAAACTAAAACGGCACTTGTAATCAAAACAATTTTTGAATGTAACATATATTTACTGAAATGATATTTATTTCTAGAAATATCATCCCAAACAATAAAACCTAATCCACCTAGAATAATCAAAATCATAATAACCAAGTTAATAACCCAATCATCATAATAGTTTACAAAAGAATTAAATGGTGCTTGAAATCCCATAAGATCAAACCCTGCATTACAAAATGCTGAAATTGAGTGAAATATACCATAATATATCCCTTTTCCTATTCCAAGTTCAGGAATAAATCGTATGGCTAATATCAAAGCTCCTATTCCTTCAAAAATTGCAGTACCCACTATAATTTTTTTTGCTAATTTAACTACCCCACCAATTTGTAACGTATTGACACTTTCTTGCATCAATCCACGTTCTCTCAGTCCTATTTTTCTTCTTAATATAATTGATAAGAATACACCAATAGAAATGAATCCCAGTCCACCGATTTGAATTAAAATAAGGATGATAATCTGCCCAAACATTGACCAGTGACTCCAAGTATCATAAATAACCAATCCAGTTACGCACGAGGCGCTGGTTGCCGTAAATAAGCAATCAACGAAATTTGTATACTCTCCTGTTTTACTCGAAATTGGTAGTGATAATAGACATGCACCTGTAAAAATAAGCAACATAAAACCAAAAGCAATAAATTGAGTTTGTGACAACTGTTTTCGATTGCCAAACAACTTATTTGTAATAAATGTTTTCATAATATTTCCTCTCTGAAAGTGCTATTTCTATCTTACACAAGTTACTTGATTTGTGCAACAAAAAAATGAAAGAGAAGATATTAATCTTCTCTTTCAAATAAATATTATCTTTGAACTCTACCTGAACCATCCCCACCAACAAGTGCTTCTACTTCTGAACGAGATACAAGGTTGAAATCTCCTGGTATTGTATGTTTTAATGCAGATGCAGCTACTGCAAATTCTAGGGCCGCTTTCATATCTTTTTTATCAGCTAATCCACATATCACACCTGCGGCAAAGGAATCTCCTCCTCCAACACGATCTACAATCGGTGTAATTGAGTAGTTACTAGAATGATAAAATTCTCTTGTATTTCCATCCATAACACATGCAGACCATCCATTATTTGATGCAGAAACACTTTCCCGTAAAGAGCTAATTACATATTTAAAATCAAACTTATCAATCATTTGGTTAAAGATATCTACATAACCATTTAA
>CAYJKD010000132.1:0-7785 GCA_964370595.1 uncultured Lachnospiraceae bacterium | reverse complement strand
TTTGATAAAAAATGGACCTTCTGATAGAAGAAAATTTATGGATATAGAATTATGCCAATTAAATAAAATATATGTACACGCTCTTGTTTCATATAATCGTGTTTTATTACAGCGTAATAAGTTATTAAAAGAAATAGCTATAAAGCCAGAGTATATGGAAACATTAGATATATGGGATATGCAATTGATTCAGTATGGAAAAGAAATAATATCCTATAGAAGAGCATTTATTGAGGAACTAAATAGTATAATTTTTGATGTTCATAAAAATTTATCTGGGAATAAGGAAGAACTTATATTAAATTATATTCCTGATGTGACAGAAAATACATTTGAGAATGAATTATTGAAATCTAGAAATCAAGATGTGAGACAAAAAATTACTGCAAAAGGGCCTCATAGAGATGATATTGGTTTTTTTATTAATCATATAGATGTTAGAAAATATGGTTCCCAAGGCCAACAGAGAACAGCAGCACTTTCTTTAAAATTAGCACAGATTGAATTAGTAAAAAAAATGACAAAAGATTACCCTATCCTGTTACTAGATGATGTTTTGTCAGAACTAGATGGAAATAGACAAAATCAATTATTATTAGCAATAAAACATGTACAGACAATTGTAACAGGAACAGGACTAGATGATTTTGTAAATAGTAACTTTGAAATTGACCGTTTATTTCAAGTAATTAGAGGAACGGCCAATCATAATGATTTAAGGAAGAATTAGGAGGAAACAACATGAGTGCGGATTATGGAGCAGACCAGATTCAAATATTAGAGGGGCTAGAAGCAGTTAGAAAAAGGCCAGGTATGTATATTGGTAGTACGTCTGCGAAAGGACTTCACCATTTGGTGTATGAAATCGTTGATAATGCAGTGGATGAAGCTCTTGCAGGATATTGTGATACCATTCATGTTACCATCAATAAGGATAATTCAATTACAGTTTTAGATAATGGAAGAGGAATTCCTGTTGGAATTCAAAAGAAAGCTGGAATTCCAGCTGTTGAAGTTGTATTTACGATTCTTCATGCAGGTGGGAAATTTGGCGGTGGAGGATACAAAGTTTCAGGTGGACTTCATGGGGTAGGTGCATCGGTTGTTAATGCACTTTCTACTTGGCTTGAAGTAAGTATTTATAAAGATGGAAAAATTCACCATCAAAGATATGAAAGAGGAAATGTTATGTTCCCTCTAAAAGTAATTGGTGATTGTCCAATGGAAAAACACGGATCAGAAGTTCATTTTCTTCCAGATCCAGAAATATTCGAGGAAACTGTTTACGATTATAATATTTTAAAAGTTCGTTTAAGAGAAACAGCATTTTTAACAAAAGGTTTAAAAATTATTTTAAAAGATGATAGAGAAAACCAAGCAATTGAAAAAACATTTCATTACGAAGGTGGTATTAAAGAGTTTGTTACATATCTAAACAAAGGAAAATCACCTCTTTATCAAGATGTTTTGTATTGTGAAGGTTTAAAAGATAAGGTTAGTGTTGAAGTAGCGATGCAACATAATGATTCTTATACAGAAAATATATATAGCTTCGTAAATAATATCAATACTCCAGAAGGTGGAACTCATTTATTAGGATTTAAGAATGCATTAACAAAAACGATTAATGACTATGCACGTAAAAATAAGTTATTAAAAGAAAGTGAATCAAACCTAAGTGGTGAAGATATTAGAGAAGGATTAACTACGATTATAAGTATAAAAATTGAGGAACCACAATTTGAAGGACAAACAAAGCAAAAATTAGGAAATAGTGAAGCACGTGGTGCAGTAGAAGGTATTGTAAGTGAACAACTTACTTATTTCTTAGAGCAAAACCCAAGTATTGCTAGAAATATATGCGAAAAATCAATTCTTGCACAAAGAGCTAGAGCTGCAGCAAGAAAGGCAAGAGATCTTACCAGAAGAAAAACAGCTCTAGAAGGAATGGCATTGCCTGGAAAACTTGCAGATTGTTCTAGCAAAGATCCTGAGAAATGCGAAATATATATCGTAGAGGGAGATTCTGCAGGTGGTTCTGCAAAAACAGCGAGATCAAGAGATACGCAAGCTATTTTACCATTGAGAGGTAAAATTTTAAATGTAGAGAAAGCAAGACTTGATAAAATTTATGCAAATACTGAAATTAAAGCAATGATTACAGCATTTGGTACTGGAATTCAAGAAGACTTTGATCTAAAAAAATTAAGATATAATAAAATTATTATTATGACAGATGCAGATGTCGATGGTGCACATATCAGTACATTATTACTTACATTCTTCTATCGTTTTATGCCTGAACTTATTAAAGCTGGTCATATTTATCTAGCACAACCTCCTCTTTATAAATTAGAGAAAAGTAAAAAGGTGTGGTATGCTTATAGTGATGAAGAATTAAATAACATATTAAAAGAGGTTGGAAGAGATTCTAACAATAAAATCCAACGTTATAAAGGACTTGGAGAAATGGATGCAGAACAATTGTGGGAAACAACTATGGATCCAGAACGTCGTGTTTTACTGAAGGTAAATATGGATGATGAGCTTTCATCAGAAATAGATTTGACATTTACAACATTAATGGGTGATCAAGTAGAACCTAGGCGTGAATTTATCGAAGCAAATGCTAAATATGTAAATAACTTGGATGTTTAAAAGTAAATTACTTTAAAGGAGATTAGAATGGAACCAAATATTTTTGATAAAATTCACGATATTGACTTACAAAAAACCATGGAGAAATCATATATTGATTATGCCATGAGCGTTATTGTTTCAAGAGCACTTCCTGATGTTAGAGATGGATTAAAGCCTGTACAACGACGAGTTTTATATTCTATGATAGAATTGAATAATGGACCAGATAAACCTCATAGAAAATGTGCCCGTATCGTTGGTGATACTATGGGTAAATACCATCCCCATGGAGATAGCTCAATTTATGGTGCATTAGTAAATATGGCACAAAGTTGGTCAACAAGATATCCTTTAGTTGATGGACATGGAAATTTTGGTTCAGTAGATGGAGATGGAGCTGCAGCTATGCGTTATACGGAAGCAAGGCTTAGCAAAATATCTATGGAAATGTTGGCTGATATTGGAAAAGATACAGTAAACTATATTCCTAACTTTGATGAAACTGAAAAAGAACCAGTTGTACTACCATCAAGATATCCAAATCTATTAGTAAATGGGAGTACAGGAATTGCAGTAGGTATGGCAACCAATATACCACCACATAACCTAAATGAAGTAATTGATGGTGTTATAAAATTAATTGATAATCGTGTAGAAGAAGATAAAGATACTGAAATTGACGAAATATTAGATATTATAAAAGGTCCTGATTTTCCAACAGGTGCTACTATTTTAGGACATGCTGGTATTGAGGAAGCTTATCGTACAGGAAGAGGTAAAGTAAGAGTAAGAGCAGTTTCGGATATTGAAACACTTCCAAATGGAAAAAGTAGAATTATTGTTACAGAGCTTCCATACATGGTTAATAAAGCAAGACTTATAGAAAAAATAGCAGAGCTTGTAAAAGACAAAAGAGTTGATGGAATAACAGATTTAAGAGATGAATCAGATAGACAAGGAATGCGAATTGTTATTGAATTAAGGCGTGATGTGAATGCCAATGTTTTGTTAAATCAATTATTAAAACATACTCAACTGCAAGATACATTTGGTATCATTATGTTAGCACTTGTAAATAATGAGCCTAAAGTACTTAATATACTTGAAATGCTAAAGCATTACTTAGCACATCAAGAAGAAGTTGTTACTAGAAGAATTAAGTATGATCTTAATAAGGCAGAAGAACGTGCACATATTTTACAAGGTTTACTAATCGCTTTAGACAATATTGATGAAGTAATTAAAATTATTCGTGGATCAGAAAATGTACAAGCTGCAAAACAGCAGTTAATGGAACGTTTTGGTCTTTCAGAAGCACAGTCACAAGCAATTGTAGATATGCGTCTGCGTGCATTGACAGGATTGGAAAGAAATAAGTTAGAAAATGAATATAATGAACTTATGGAGAAAATAGCTTATTTAAAATCAATTCTAGCAGATAATAAAAAATTACTAGGTGTGATTAAAGAAGAAATATTAGTTGTTAAAGGAAAATATGGAGATAGCAGAAAAACTGCTATTGGTTATGATATATACGATATGACAACAGAAGACCTTATTCCTGATGAAGATACAGTAATTGCTATGACCAATTTAGGTTATATTAAGCGTATGTCTGTAGATAATTTCCAAAGCCAAAATCGTGGTGGAAAAGGAATAAAAGGGATGCAAACCATTGAAGAAGATTTCATTGAAGATTTATTTATGACTACCACACACCATTTTATCATGTTCTTTACCAATACTGGTCGTGTTTACCGTTTGAAAGGTTATGCGATACCAGAGGCTGGAAGAACTGCAAGAGGAACAGCAATCGTTAATCTACTTCAGTTACTACCAGGTGAAAAAATAACTGCAGTAATACCTGTAAAAGAATACGAAGATGATAAATATTTATTTATGGCAACAAAAAGTGGAATGGTGAAAAAAACACCGATGACTGATTTTAAAAATGTTCGTAAAAATGGTCTTCAAGCAATTGTACTAAAAGAAAATGATGATTTAATCGAAGTAAAAGCTACTGATAATGAAAAAGATATCTTTTTAGTTACAAAAAAAGGTATGTGTATTCGATTCCACGAAAAAGATGTTCGTAAAACAGGCCGTGTATCAATGGGTGTGATTGGTATGAGAATCAGCGAAGAAGATGAAGTAGTTGGAATGCAAATGAATACACAAGGAGATTATTTATTGGTTGTATCTGCAAATGGTATAGGAAAAAGAACACCAATAGAAGAATTCAGTCCACAAAATAGAGGTGGAAAAGGTGTTAAATGCTATAAAATAGTAGATAAAACAGGTGATTTAGTAGGTGTTAAAATTGTTAGAGAAGAACAAGACATTTTACTAATCACTACAGAAGGAATCATAATTAGACTTTCTGTAGGAGATATTTCTATTATTGGAAGAAATACTTCAGGTGTTAAATTGATGAATGTAAATGCAGATTCTAATATTTCAGTTGCAAGTATTACAAAAGTAAGAGATAGTAGTAATAAATCAGAGGAAATAGAAGAGAATAGTGAAAATGATTTAGATCAAGATTTAGATCAAATAGAAGTAGATAATTAGGTTAGTGAGAGACAGGGTTAGGAAATATCTAATATACCTTGTCTCTTTCAGTATAATTAGGGAGATATATATGAGAAATATTGATGTAGATGTCATTATTGAAACGATAAAAGATATGTGTATTGAAGCAAATCATTTTCTGACTCCAGATATGAAAGCTAAATTGGAGTGGGCAAATGAAGAAGAAAATTCACCATTAGGAAAAAAGATAATTGATCAGTTAAAAGAAAATTTAGAAATTGCAGAAAATGATATGATACCAATCTGTCAAGATACAGGTATGGCCGTTGTATTTATTAAAGTTGGACAAGAAATACATATTACAGGTGGAAATTTAACAAATGCTATTAATGAGGGTGTGAGAAGGGGATATGATGAAGGTTTTCTCAGAAAATCAATCGTAGATGATCCTATTATAAGAAAAAATACAAATGATAATACTCCTGCAGTAATATATTATGATATTGTTGATGGTGATAAAATTGATATTGTATTAGCTCCAAAAGGTTTTGGTAGTGAAAATATGAGTAAAATAATTATGTTAAAACCTGCAGATGGTATCGATGGAGTAAAAGAAGCAGTAATTAGTGCAGTGAAAGAAGCTGGACCCAATGCATGTCCACCTATGGTAGTTGGAGTAGGGATTGGTGGAACATTTGAAAAATGTGCTCAACTTTCAAAAATTGCATTGACAAGATCTGTTTCCAAACAATCAGAAATTCCTTATGTAAAAGATTTAGAGATAGAACTTCTTGAAAAAATAAATGAATTAGGTATTGGTCCAGGTGGATTAGGAGGTAAAGTTACTGCTTTGAGTGTTAATGTTGAAACATTTGCAACACATATTGCAGGGCTTCCAGTTGCTGTTAATATTTGCTGTCATGTAAATCGTCATGCACATCGAGTAATATAGATTGGAGATAAGGAATGGAATATTATTTAAGTGCACCATTTTCAAAAGAAGAATCAAGGAAATTAAGGGCAGGAGATTTTGTTTATTTAACGGGAACCATATATACAGCACGTGATGCTGCCCATAAAAGAATGATGAATGAAATTCCTATTGATATAAATAATAATATTATATATTACATGGGACCATCACCAGCTAGAGATGGTAGACCAATTGGATCAGCTGGTCCAACAACTGCAGGAAGGATGGATAAGTATACACCTAAATTATTAGATCTTGGAATGGGAGCTATGATAGGAAAAGGGAGACGATCCAAAGAAGTAATAGATTCTATGAAAAAAAATGAAGCAATCTATTTTGCAGCTATTGGTGGAGCAGGAGCTTTGTTATCAAAGTCAATAAAGTCATCAGAAATTATTGCATATGAAGATTTGGGTACAGAAGCAATAAGAAAACTAGAGGTGGAAAATTTTCCAGTTATTGTGGTAATTGATACATTAGGTAATAATCTCTATAAATAGGGATAGAAAGGTTAAGAATTGAATCGAATTGTTTTAATGGTAATAAGGAGATTATTCCAAGCTCCAATTTGGATTAATAATATAATAAATTATGGTAAGAATGATGATATAGATCGAAAAGAATCTTATGATTATGTTAGAAAAATGATTAAATCGATTAATCGTGCAGGGCGAGTAAAGGTAGAAGTTGATGGTACAAATAATTTACCTGAGCATAATGGTTTTTTATTATGCCCGAATCATCAAGGCCTATTTGATATGCTAGCAATAATAGAAGCAAGTGAAAAACCACTTAGTGTAGTGTTAAAAAAAGAAGCGTCAGAATACTTTTTCGTAAAAGATGTAATTAAAGTATTAAAAGCAATTGCTTTAAATAGAAATGATATGAAAGAGTCTATTCAAATGATAAATAAAGTTAGTAGTGATATGAAAAAGGGAATTAATTATGTTATATTTCCAGAAGGAACAAGAAGTAAAGATGGGAATAATCTATTAGAATTTAAAAGTGGTACATTTAAAGCTGCTATGAAATCAGGAAGCCCAATTGTTCCAGTAGCACTAATTGATTGTTTTAAACCTTTTGATATTCAATCAATAAAAAAAGAAACTGTAAAAGTGATTTTTTTGGAACCTCTTTATAAAGAACAATATGTAGGGTTAAATAGCTCGGAAATTGCATATCTTGTGCATGATAAAATTCAGAAAAAAATATATGAAAATAAAGGTTGACAACCTTCTATATTTCTAGTATAATCGGCTATGCGCTTGAGAGTTCATCTTAAGAGCATCATATGGAAATAATAACTACGGAGAAATACTCAAGAGGCCGAAGAGGCGCCCCTGCTAAGGGTGTAGGTCGGGTGACCGGCGCGAGGGTTCAAATCCCTCTTTCTCCGCTTAATTCCAAATGAAAAGTTTTTTGAAAAAAGTGCTTGACACGATTTGAAAAATTTGGTATTATAAAACTCGCTCACTTGAGAGGCGAGCAAAGATGAAAAAAAACATCTAAAAAAAATAAAAAAAAGTTCTTGACAAACGCAAAACGGCATGATAGAATGGTCGAGTTGCTGTTGAGACAGGAACAAAAAACGAACCTTGAAAATAGAAGATTGAACAGTATATAAAACCCTGAAAATTCTA
>CAYJKD010000131.1:6814-7938 GCA_964370595.1 uncultured Lachnospiraceae bacterium | reverse complement strand
CATACTCGAGATGGATGGAAGAAGAAAAACGAAGAGAGTATTGGTGGGAAACAGTACGCCGTTCTGTGGAATATAACTGTAGTTTGGTTCCTACTTCAAAAGAAGAGGCAGAAAAATTATATGAAAATATTTTCCAATTAAAGCAATTTTTATCTGGAAGAACGTTTTGGGTGGGAAGCACTGACGTTTCAAAATACTATCCAATGTCAAATTATAATTGCTCCTTCCAAGTAATTGATAGTTTTGATTCATTTCGTGATGTATTTTACCTACTCATGGTGGGTTCTGGAGTAGGTGTTCGCATTTTAAAATCAGATGTGGAAAAATTACCTCCAATACGTACAAATATTGAAGTGATTCATGAGGCGTATACACCTTTGTTAAAAGGGTTGAGGCAAGATTCTACCTCTCTTGAATTTACAAAAAATGATACTGTAAAAATTACAGTTGGAGATAGTAAAGAAGGTTGGGTGCAATCCCTTGATTTCTTCCTTAAAATTTTACATAGTAGTGAATATAGAAAAATCAATACAGTTATTATTAACTATGACAATGTACGTTCAAAAGGCGAGAAGTTAAAAACATTTGGTGGAACTGCATCTGGACATGCGTCAATGAAAAATATGTTTACTAAAATATTTAAAGTTCTAGATAAGTCTTGTCGAAATGAAAATAAAATGGGAAAATTAAAGCCAATTGATTGTTTGGATATGGCAAACATCATTGGAGAAAATGTGGTAATTGGAGGAGTTAGGCGTACAGCTGAAATTATTCTAATAGATCAAGATGATAAAGAATGTATTAAAGCAAAGAGTAAACTTTATAAAAAAGAAGATGAAAAATGGGTAATTGACCAAGAAATCGCTCATCGTCAGATGTCGAACAATTCAATCTATTATCGTTCAAAGCCAACAAGAGAACAACTGAATTGGCATATTCAACAGATGAGATATTCAGGAGAACCTGGTTGGGTCAATGAAGTAGCTGGTGCAAAAAGGAGACCTAATTTTAACGGAGTGAATCCATGCGCTGAAATTTTGCTAGATTCAAAGGGATTGTGTAATCTTACAACAATTAACTGTATGGCATTTGTAAATGAAGATGGTACGATAGATAAAAAGAGT
>CAYJKD010000131.1:293-6804 GCA_964370595.1 uncultured Lachnospiraceae bacterium | reverse complement strand
GAGCAGGATATCGTATGACTTGTACAGAACTTGAGCTTCCGCAATGGAATGCAGTACAGCAAAGAGATAAATTATTAGGTTGTTCTCTGACAGGATGGCAAGATATGGCTAACGCATCTGGAATTAGTTATGAAGAGCAATGTGAATTATTAACTGAGTTACGCGCGACTGCTAAAAAAGCGGCAGAAGATTATGCAAAAGAGTTAGAAATGGAAGTGCCATTGCTCGTTACAACGGTAAAGCCAGAAGGTACATTATCTCTTTTACCAGTTGTGTCTAGTGGTGTTCACTTTAATCATGCTCCTTACTATATCCGAAGGGTACGTATTAATGCAGATGATCCACTTGTTAAGGTATGTGAAGAACTAGGATATCCTGTGTTCCCAGAAGTGGGACAAACAATAGAAGATTGTAGTACAAAAGTTGTTGAGTTTCCTGTACAAGCACCAGAAGGAAAAGTGAAAAAGGATGTTAGTGCAATTGAACAATTAGAAATCTATAAGATGTTTATGACATACTATGTTGATCATAACTGCTCGATTACAGTACACGTAAGAGAACATGAGTGGGAAGCAGTAGAGCAGTGGGTATATGAAAATTGGGATGTAGCAGTTGCTTTATCATTCCTATCTTATGATGATAGTTTCTATGAGTTATTGCCATATGAAGAAATTTCGAAAGAGGAATATACAAATCGGGTAAATGAGATGAATCCGTTTATTCCATCCCTTATTAGCAAATATGAGAGAGAAGAGGTTCTTTTTGACATTGGAAATGAGGGTTGTGAAGGTGGTGTGTGGCCCGTGAGATAAGGTTATAATTGAGGAGATAAGAATGAAAAAAAATCATTGGGAAGGAAAACATTACTCTTTTTTTCAAAATGAAAACTGCGAATATTTTCCTTGTCACAAAACAGAGGAACTTGAGCAGTTTAATTGCTTATTTTGTTACTGCCCATTGTATGCGCTTGGCGATACCTGTGGAGGAGATTTCCGATTTACAGAAAAAGGAGTCAAAGATTGTAGCAATTGTCTAGTACCTCATATGAAAAATAATTATGGATATATAACAGGCAAATTTTCTGAAATTGTAAAAATTGTGTCAAATAATCGAGATAAAACGATATAGTTATAATAGTAAATAGTCCTATGCATCCATGCTGATCTAGGGCTATTTGCTATTATAGTGAGAGATTCACACGAATGGGCGTATGGGATAGTAGATAAAACTAAACTTGTAGGGTATAATAGAAAAGATTTATTATTAAAAAGTAAATGATTGAAAACAATCTGCTATTAATTGTTTTCAACATAGTAGGTGGATAAACATAATGAGGAAGAAGGTGCAGATTCATGTCTTTACAACGAATTTTAGGAAGTTCAGGTTCAGGAAAAACAACATTATTATATGACAAAATTATTAGTGCATCAATCAAACATCCACAACAAAATTTTATTATTCTAGTGCCTGAGCAATTTACGATGCAAGTACAAAAAGACATCGTAACAATACACCCAAGTCATGGTACAATGAACATTGATATTGTGAGTTTTGAACGATTGGCATATCGGATTTTTGAAGAACTTGCAGTAGAACATCTACAAGTTTTAGATGATATGGGAAAATCGATGATCTTGCGTAAGGTATTAGGAAATATAAAAAATGAACTTATGGTATTTCAAAGCCATATTAATAAAAAAGGATTTATCAATCAGTTAAAATCAACACTTTCAGAGTTTTATCAATATGGAATTGAGCCAAATTTGTTACAGCAGACTGCAACAGAAGCAAAAAATCCATTACTTAGACAAAAATTAATTGATTTAGCGATTGTATTAAAGGGATTTGAAGAATATATAAAAGGAAATTTTATTACAACAGAAGAGATACTTGATGTGTTGTGTCGACATATAGAAGAATCGCAAATAATAAAAAATAGTGTGATTGCACTTGATGGATACACAGGATTTACTCCAGTTCAGTATCGATTGATTCGCCTATTTCTCATTCATTCAAAACAAGTGATAATAACGATTACAGCAGATAAAAAAGAGCAGATTCAAACACTTCTTCCGATACAGTCGTTATTCCATATGAGTTCGGTAATTGCAAAAAAGCTAGAACGATTAGTGGAAGATACAAATTGCAATCAGTTAAAGGATGTTTGGTTAGAGGGAGGAAGACGGTTTCAAAATGCAAAGGAAATTGGATTTTTAGAGCAGATGTTATTTCGTTATGATAAGCGAAGATGGGAACTTCCTACAAGAGATATACTTTTATACGAAGGAAAAACTCCGAAAGATGAAGTTTCTTTTGTATTAGAAGAACTCCTTACCCGAATAAGAAAAAACAACTTAAGATATCGTGATTTTGCAATTGTTACTGGCGATCTTACTTCCTATGGAATTGAACTTTCTAATCAGATGAGAGAGAATGGAATCCCTCATTTTTTAGATGATAAAAAAACGATGATTAATAATCCATTAGTTGAATTTATTCGAGCCTTAATTGAATTAGTGCGGTTGGATTTTTCGTATGAATCTGTTTTTCGACTACTAAGAACAGGTTTTATTACTGCTGATTTGGAGCGGGTGGACCAGCTTGAAAACTATGTACTTGGATTAGGAATTCGTGGATATAAAAGATGGAGTGAAGAGTGGACGTATGTGGTTGAAGGAAATGAATTGGAAAACTTAATGGAACTGAATGAATTAAGAGAGCTACTCATTCAGTCTCTAGGAGATTTTTATCAATCCTTAAAAGGAAAAGAAATGAAACTAGCAGAAATTACATATCAAATAATTGTAATGCTAGAGAGATTTCAGCTAAAAGAAAAAATGGAATCCTATCAGATGTTTTTTCATGATCAAAAAGAGTTTCGTTTAGAAAAGGAATACGAACAAAGTTATGAGATTGTAATGAATTTGCTCACAGAAATCTCCAATCTATTAGGAGAGGAAGCATTAGGGCTGAAAGAGTATTTGGATATCTTAGATTCTGGTTTTGAAGAAATTCAAGTAGGAGTAATTCCGTCAACCGTTGACCGCGTGGTAGTGGGAGATATTACAAGAAGTCGACTAGCCCATGTTAAAGTATTATTTTTTATCGGATTAAATGATGGAATTATACCGATACGAAATGATGGAGGTTCTATTCTATCGGATCATGAGAAGGAATTTTTGACCTCTTTTGATATAGAACTTTCGCCAACGGTTCGAGAAGATAGTTTTATACAAAAATTTTACTTGTATTTGATGTTGAGTAAACCCCAACAATCCCTTTATTTATCTTACGCGTTAATAGGAGGAGATGGAAAAACCAAACGGAAATCTTATTTGATTGGAGAGATTAAAAAAATATTTCCACATTTAAGTAATGTAGAGAGAAATGTTGATCATATCTATAATTTGAAATCTGCAAAACGAGCATGGATTGAATCGATAACCTTATATCGAGAGGAAGGGAAAGAAGAATCAAGAGCGAAGGAACTTTTGCAATGGATTCGGAGTCAAGAAGGACAAGAAGAATGGATAAATGGTATGTTAGAGGGTGTGTTCTTTTCCTATGAAGAAAAAGGAATTGGAGCATCAATTGCAAATACACTATATGGATCTGCACTTAGTGCAAGTGTAACACGGATGGAGCAGTATGCTCAGTGTGCGTATCAGCATTTTTTAACCTATGGATTAGAATTACGAGAAAGGAAGCAGTATCAATTAGCAGCGATGGATATTGGAAATCTATTTCATCAAGCGATTGACACTTGTTTTAAACAAGTAAAAGAACAAAATTTGGATTGGCATACATTAAGTGATGGCCATAGAACAAGCCGTAGAAGAAGTTGCTCAATCCTATGCCAACACCATCCTATTTAGTTCATTTCGTAACTCATATGTTGTAAAAAGAGTAGAAGCAATTACACAACGCACGATATGGGCATTACAGGAGCAGCTAAAAAAAGGAGATTTTACACCTAGCGAATTTGAGCTTGCATTTTCTGCTTCGGATCAACTAGATGCACTGAAAATTCCATTATCAAATGATCAATGGTTGTTTTTAAGAGGATGTATTGACCGTGTTGATTTATATGAAAAAGAAAATCAAATTTTTGTGAAAATAATGGATTATAAATCAGGAAATACTACCTTTGATCTTGAAGGCGTTTATTATGGTTTACAGCTTCAACTTTTGGTTTATATGAATGCAATTCTTGAATTGATGGCTAGAGAACATCCCAAAAAGGAGATAAAGCCAGCTGCTATGCTCTATTATAATATCAAAGATCCATTTGTTGAAAAGCAAGGAGATTACAATGAGGAAGCGATTCAGTTAGAATGCTTAAAGAAATTAAAAATGAGTGGGCTTGTAAGCAGTAATCTAAATATTATTAAACACATAGATCATTCAATTGAAAAAGAATCACATATTATTCCTGTGGTTTTAAAAGGAGAAGATGTTGTAGAGGAGCGGTCTTATGTTGCTAATGATGAAAAATTTCATGCACTACATCACTTTGTTCAGAAAAAGTTAATTAAAGTAGGTCAAGAAATATTAGGAGGGAATATTGTTGTAAAACCTGTAAAACGGGGAGATAAAATCCCTTGTGAATATTGTAAATTTCACTCGATATGTGGATTTGATAAAAAAACCAATGGTTATCAATATAAAAAGCTTCGCAAATTAAAAAAAGAGGAAATATGGGAGGAACTATGTCAGTTAGATGGACAAAAGAACAACAACAAGTAATTGATAGTCGAAATTGCAATTTACTTGTAAGTGCTGCTGCAGGAAGTGGAAAAACTGCAGTATTAGTTGAACGAATCATAAACATGGTTACAAATGAAGAAAATCCCATGGATATTGATCAATTACTTGTTATGACATTTACCAATGCTGCTGCAGCAGAAATGCGAGAACGAATTGGAAGTGCGATTGAGAATAAATTGTTAGAAGACCCAAGCAATGCACATTTACAAATTCAGTCAACTTTAATCCATCATGCACCGATTACAACGATTCATAGTTTTTGCTTGAATTTAATTCGAAGATATTTCAATAAGTTAGAAATTGACCCAGGGTTTCGAATCGGAGATGAAGGAGAATTAACTCTTTTAAAAGCAGATGTATTAGAAGAACTTTTGGAAACCTATTATGAAGAAGGGAGTGACTCATTCCTATGTATTATAGAGACATATGGTAGCGGAAAAACAGATTCAGCAGTGGAAGATTGGATAGTAAAATTATATGATTCTTCAAAAAGCAATCCAAATCCTGAAAAATGGATTGATACATGTAAAGAAGAGTTAGATACCATTGACTCTGAAACATTAGAGCAGCAACCATTTATGAGATTCTTATTGAGAGATTTAAAAAATCAGTTAGCTGAATTTTGCTCACAATTAGAAGCTGTGCTTGAACTTTGTGAAGAAGATGAAATTTTATGTGCATATGCACCGATGTTAAATAGTGATCTCAATAAATTGGAACAGTTGATGGAATTAGAAGATTTTTCCTCCATTCATAAAAATCTACAAAATTTGAAGTGGGAGCGACTTGCTAGTATTCGAAATAAGGAAGTTGATGCACAAAAAAAAGCAAGTATTACATCAACTAGAGATCGAGTGAAAAAGGCAGTAAATAAACTGATTGGATTATACTGTTTTGCATCTTATGACGAGATGAAAGCTGAAATGAAAGAAAGTGCCCCTGCGTTAAAGGCTTTATTTGATTTAGTAAAAGAATTTGATCAAGCCTATCAAGAGAAGAAAAAAGAGCGAAATATGGTAGACTTTAATGATTTAGAACATTTTGCTCTTCAGATTTTAATTGAGGAAGACGAAAATGGAATTTACTATACAGAAATTGCTGATGAATTAAGTGAATCTTTTCAAGAAGTATTAGTAGATGAATATCAAGATAGCAACTATGTTCAAGAGACGATTGTTAAGGCAGTTTCTAAAGAACGATTTGGGGCTCCGAATATCTTTATGGTAGGGGATGTGAAACAGAGTATTTATCGTTTTCGTTTAGCTAGACCAGAATTATTTATGGAGAAATACGAAACCTACGTTCCATATGAAGAGGAGGGGACTTGTAAAAAAATTGAGTTGCATCAAAATTTCAGAAGTCGCAGTGAAGTATTGTTTGGCATTAATGAAATTTTCTATCAGATTATGACCAAGAATCTAGGGAATATTTCCTATACGAAAGAAGTAGCACTTCATCCAGGTGCTACATTTGAAGAACTTGCAACTCCGATTACTCCTTGTGAATTGCTTTTGCTTGATGTTGCAGAGGCTCAATTAGAAGCGGTTGATGAAGATCTGGCAGAGTTTACACAAAAAGAGTTAGAAGCTAAAATGATCGTTTCAAAAATTCAAGATTTGATTAATCCTGACAATCAATTTTATGTGTGGGATAAACAAGAAAAAAAATATCGTATCTGTAAGTATAGTGATATTGTTATTCTTCTTCGAAGTACAAGTGGATGGACGGAAGCTTTTTTGAATAC
>CAYJKD010000131.1:0-283 GCA_964370595.1 uncultured Lachnospiraceae bacterium | reverse complement strand
TACATTTTTAAGTTCAGGTATTCCGGCATATGCAGAATCTCGTATTGGCTATTTTAATACAATTGAAATAGAAACCATACTTAGTATGCTAATGATTATTGATAACCCTAGGCAAGATATTCCATTGACAGCAATCCTTCGTTCGCCCATCGTTGGGTTAACAGACCAAGAATTATCACAAATGAAAGCATTTGATAAACAAGGAATGAAAACACAAAAGTTAGATATGTATGAAACGATTGGTCGATATGAACAGTGGGAAGCTGCGGATGGAGTAATTCAT
>CAYJKD010000130.1:7621-7972 GCA_964370595.1 uncultured Lachnospiraceae bacterium | reverse complement strand
CATGTTGGAGAAGTACAAGCTAGTTTGTGGCCACAAGAGATGCGTGATACTTGTAGAGAACATAATATTATATTGCTATAGATTTTATCAAATAGAAAAGTGAGAACATACCTTAACTTCCCTTGTGTATGTTCTCACTTTTTATCACAATATTAATTCCACATCTAATTATTTTCCTACATCCGTACACCGATCAATCAAATAGCTTCCAACTGGTGCCGTAATCAAAATCGATAACACTGCCACTGTTAGTATCGTCTCCCCACATGCAAGTCCAACAGACAGTGGAATTCCACCGATTGCAGCCTGTACGGTAGCCTTTGGAATATAAGACACTCCTGCAAACATCTT
>CAYJKD010000130.1:3704-7611 GCA_964370595.1 uncultured Lachnospiraceae bacterium | reverse complement strand
TCTTTTCTATCTAAACCAGATCCGATCATACATAAGAATACCCCACCTAATCGAAATATAATCGCTACCATAATTAAAATTACCGCACCAATCCCTGCATATGCTACATAGCTAATATTGACACTTGCTCCCACTAATACAAATAGTAAAATTTCTGCACCAACCCATAATTTAGAAAATTTTAGAGATAGCCGATTTGCTAATACTCCATAACGCATGCGAATGGTAGCACTAAATGTCATAATCGCCAACAATCCAGAAAAACCTATAGCTCCTGTTAGACTATTTTCTAAAGTAATACAAAGAAATGATACCGATAATAAAATCACGATTTTAGAGCTATCTCTCATATGAAACTTTCGGAAAAAATAACAAGAAAAGATCCCAAGTAAAATGCCACCTAAAATACCTAATATAATAGAAGTAGGTATTCTAAGAAGATTCAATGCCTCCAATTCACCCGTTTGAATAATCTGCAATACAGTTGTAAATAATACAATCACGAATACATCATCTACTGATGCTGCTGCCATAATCATCTGAGGAATTGACTTTTCTGCTCCATAGCCTTGTTCGATTAATTTTAACATCTTAGGAACAATTACAGCTGGAGAAACTGCTGCTAATACAGTTCCTAGTAGTAAAGACTCTAATAACGTAAGACCAAGTAGCTGAGGTCCTAACAAAGTTGTAATAATAATTTCAATTACAGCTGGAATAAAACACATCATAATCGCAGGTTTCCCTACTTTTTTTAATTTATCAAGATCTAAATTAAGACCTGCACGAGCTAAGATAATAATCAGTGCAATCTCTTTTAAATCAGAAGCAATAAAAAGAATCGTGTCATCTAGCTGATTCAAAACATATGGTCCTAGCAAGATTCCTGTAATTAACATCCCTATAAGATGAGGTAATTTAATCCATTTAAAAAAACTTCCTAATGCCATACCACAAAGAAATACCAATGCAAGTGATAAAATCATCGCGTTCCTACTTTCTATTACAATCAACTTATATTATTTCATACATAGTTGGTTATAAATATCTCTTTTACTAACTCCTCGATCCTTTGCCACTTTTTTCATAGATTCTTTATTATCAAATCCTTGGTTTAAATATATATCCATATGATCCTCAAGGCTCATCTCTTCCCAACTTTTTTGAACTTTTTCTTGGAGCTCATCGATACTTCTACCTTCAACTACAATGACACATTCACCTTTTGGGTCTTGTGTTTCATAATAATTTAAAATTTCACCAAAGGTTGTGACATTTGCTTCTTCATACTTCTTTGTCAATTCTCTACATAATGTAAGCTTGCGGTTAGTACCAAATACTTCAGATAATTCCTTTAATGTTTTCACTAAGTGGTGTGGCGCCTCATATAAAATCATTGTTCTCGTTTCTTCTTTTAATTCCTCCAATATCCACTTCCTCTTCTTTTTATCTGTAGGAAGAAATGCTTCGAAACAAAATCTGCGCGTTGATAATCCGGATAACGTAAGTGCTGTTACACACGCGGCAGCTCCAGGCAATGAGGTTACCGGGATTCCTGCTTCATAACAACATTTAACTAATTCCTCTCCAGGATCTGAAATTCCAGGTGTACCAGCATCTGTTACTAATGCAATATTTATTCCTTCTTTCAATTTATTAACCAAATAACTCGCTTTTTCTATTTTATTGAATTCATGATAACTTGTCATTGGCGTTTTAATATTAAAATGATTTAGAAGTTTAATGGAATGTCTCGTATCTTCTGCTGCTATCAAATCTACCTCTTCTAAAATTCTTAAAACCCTTAGGGTAATATCTTCTAAATTTCCTATTGGTGTTGCACATAAATATAACGTACCTGCCATCATTTACCCTCCTGTTCCCTATAGATTTTTTTTACATCTTCTGAATAAACACCTTCTTTTTCAAACACAATTAGTGGTGGGTCAATTTTAAGAAATGCATTTCCACCTCTATGGGATTCTATTAAAACCATATTGGGCTCTTTTTCCTTAAATGGATGCACGAATCGCATTCTCTTTGGTTCCATTTTATGTGCTTTTAAACTTGTTATGATTTCAACTAGTCGGTGTGGCCGATGTACCATATAAAAACGTCCACCTGGCTTTAACGTCAATGTTGCTTCTCGTATTACATCTTCTAATGTACAAAGTACTTCATGTCTGGCAATTGCTTTTGGCAGATTAGGATTTTTTAATCCGTGGTGTTCATTCATATAGGGTGGATTCGAAGTAACGATATCAAAAGAAGCCTTACCGAATATACGGTTGGCCTCTTTTATATCTCCCTGAATGATATCAATTTCTGCATCTAAGCAATTCATTTTCACACTTCTTCTTGCCATTTCAACAAATTCTTCCTGAATTTCTAGACCTGAAAAATGTTTCCCTTTTGTTTTTGCCTTTAGTAAAATTGGGATAATTCCAGTACCCGTCCCTAAATCTAACACACATTCATTTTCTTTCACTTTAACAAAATCTGAAAGTAAAACTGCATCCATGCCAAAACAAAATCCTTGCTTTTTCTGTATAATTCGATAATCTTTAATTTGAAGATCATCAATTCGTTCTTCTTGATTATTCATTGAGCTTTGATTTTCCTTCCTTTTTTTCCAAAGCTTCTAATTTTTTTAACTCTTCATCGTTAACATCTACACGATTTTTCTTACGCTTTGATCGAAATTTCAATTCACTTACTGGATATTCCCGAATTTCTTTATCTTCTTTATCTACCGTTACAATTACCTTAACCTGCTGTCTTAATACACTTACACTTTGAACTTCACCTTTTAACCCATCTGATGTAGTTACATAATCTCCCACATTTGGCAATTTACTGTTTAAGTGCTCATACGTTTCTTCTTCATATTTTAAGCAGCACATAAGTCGACCACACACACCTGAAATTTTAGTTGGATTTAAAGACAAATTCTGTTCTTTTGCCATTTTGATCGAAACAGGGATAAATTCTGATAAGTATGAATGACAACATAAAGCTCGGCCACATACACCAATTCCTCCTACTATTTTTGTTTCGTCTCGAACACCAACTTGCCTTAACTCAATTCTTGTTTTAAAAATAGCTGCTAAATCTTTTACTAGCTCGCGAAAATCGATTCTTCCATCTGCTGTAAAATAGAATAAAATTTTATTGTTATCAAACGTATATTCTACATCAATTAACTTCATTTCAAGATTATGTTTTCTTATTTTTTCTAGGCAAACTCCTTGTGCTTCTTTTTCTTTTTTTCTATTTGTTTCTTCCTTTGTCGTATCCTCAATTGTTGCTAATCGTATCACTGATTTTAATGGTTGCACTACATTTTTTTCTTCAATTTCTTTACACCCTAACACTACGTAACCATATTCAATTCCCCTAGCAGTTTCTACAATGACACGGTCTCCCATAGCAATTTCATATTTCCCTGGTGAAAAATAATAAATTTTCCCAGCATTTCTGAATCGAACACCTATTACCTTAACCATATATTAATTCTCCTTCATAACTAGCAACATTAATTCCATTGCCAATTCTATATTCACATTGGCATTGATTCTTACTTTTGCTTTATCAATTGCTTTTAATATTTTTTCAATGCCTTCATATGATGATATTTTACTTAACTCGTTAATTTTACTATATTCTTTCCGAAAAATCAAAAGGTTCATATCTTTTGTTGTTTTATAAATTAACATATCTCGATACCATAGTTGCATAAAATCTAATTGTCGCTCTACAAGTGCCTTATTTTCTTTTAATTTTTGAACATAACTGAGTAACTCTGAAATATCCATCTCTTTTAAATTTTTAAGTACAAACAGAATTTCTTCATTCATTTCTTGAAATTCTATAGAACTCGCATATTCGATTGCCTTACCTAAATTTC
>CAYJKD010000130.1:383-3694 GCA_964370595.1 uncultured Lachnospiraceae bacterium | reverse complement strand
TCCTCTAGCAAAAGCTGTAAATACTTCAGCATCAATTTCGTTCTTATCCATATTTTTTTCTAGATATTTTTTGATTATCGAATCTTGCAAAGGCTTTAATTTCAACTGAACACATCTAGATAAAATTGTAGGAAGAAATGAATCTACATTTGTTGTTATTAAGATAATAATTGCATATTCTGGTGGTTCTTCTATCGTTTTTAATAACGCATTCTGTGCTTGCTGTGTCAACTTTTGAGCATCGTCTATGATATAAACTTTATGACTACTACTATAAGGTTTTACATATATTGTTTCTTGAATTTGACTTCTTATATCATCAATCCCAATGCTATTTGGTTTTTCATGTGTTACATAGTATATGTCTGGATGATTATGACTTAAAATTTGTTTACATGGATGGCAAATCCTACAAGGTTTTTTCTCTTTATTTTCACAAAACAAATTAAGTAAAAATGCATTTGCTATTGTTTTTCTTCCGATCCCTTGTTCTCCATTAATCAGATATGCATGAGATATTCTTTCTAATTGTATTGCCTTTTCAAAATGATCAATTACTTGTTCATGTCCTAATATTTCTTGAAAACTAAGCATAGTAATCTCCTTTCTTACTTCGAACCATCATGGATTCTCGTTTGCGTCGATTACTTCAAATATCTTAGCAAGGCAATTATCTAGTGATGTATTGTTATAGGTATCTATTATACCACATTGTCTCAACTTTTCTGTAGAAAAATCTTCTTCATCTGCAAGAAATCTCCTACATAACTCATTATACTTTGGTGTTTCCTGATCCATTTCTCTTTTTATCGCTCTCATCAATCGAATACCATCTTCGATTTCTAGATAAATTGGAATTACTTTATCAGATCCAAAATAATTTCTAATCTGTCCATATGATTCTAATGTTCCGATTCCAATATAACTTTTTTCGGTTAATTCAATCGAGTCATCATCTATAGTAGCATATGTCCAAGGGCCAAAAACTGTATTATACGTTCTTGACTCTATCACTTTTCCCATTTCATTCAATTTAGAAAATTTTTCTTCATCTATAAAATAATATTCAATTCCATCTTTTTCACCATCACGAATTGGTCTAGTTGTATAAAGAATAATTTGATTTAGAGACGTATAAATTTTTTTGATTTCTTTATAAATAGTATCTTTTCCTGTAGAACTTTTTCCCATTAAATAATATATTTTTCCCAATTCCATTACCTCTTGACTATTTCAATTGTTTGAGTTTTCTTATCTGATAATCCTTGAATAGAATATCCTTTTTTCTTGTACTCTTTTATCATTTCTAATACACTTTCTTCTATATATTCCCCTGGAGCTAGAATTGGAATGCCTGGTGGGTATAAATAGACAAACTCTCCTGCTATACATCCCTTTGATTCTTCTATTCTAATTCTCTTTTTTTTCTCTTTAAACCCTTCCGATAACTTTAATACTGAATTGGCTCTTCTGCTTTCTATATGTGGAAGTGCTTCATCAAAAGCTATATATTCCTTAGAGAGCTCATTCAATGCATTAAAAACCATATCTAGTTCACAGCTTTTGTCATATGGAGTTAAAATTCCTAAAACATAATCCATTCCACTCATTTCCATTTCGATCTTGTAAATTTTCCTTAATTGTTCTATTAATAATCCACTTTTACTTTTATACCCTCTATGAGAAATCAGTAGTTTTGTTTTATCAATATCATATACACCAAAATTTCCTATGTAAGAATTCCTTAGTCCATGAAATACATTTATGGTTTCTATTTTACTTTCATATACACATAAATTCTTGTAAAATGCATCCATCTTATTGTTTCCTAGCATATTCATCGAATAAATACTATTTTCTAGAGAAGCCATTAATACATACGAAGGACTAGAGGTTTGTAACATGGATAAATATTGTTCTAATTTTTCTATTTGATTAAATCTGTTGCTAACATGAAGTAATGCTGTTTGTGTAAGTGCTGACATCGTCTTATGGACACTTTGTATCACAAGATCAGCACCTAATTCTAATGCAGTTTTGGGATAATGCTCAGAATATAAAAAATGTGCACCATGCGCTTCATCTACAATCAAAGGGATTCCATATGCATGCGTAATACTTGCAATCGCTTTGATATCTGAAACAATTCCTTCATACGTTGGAGATACTATTAGCACTGCTTTTATTTTATCATTTGATTTTAATTGGTTTTCCACATCTTCTGGTAAAATTCCACCTTGTATCCCCAGTTTTTGTATTATTTGTGGATAAACATATTCAACTTCTAATTCATTGAGGATAACTCCATGATAAACAGATTTATGACAATTTCTACTAATTAAAATGGAATCACCTTTTTCAGTAGTAGAAAAAATAGAACTCAAAATCCCTACCGTACTTCCATTTACTAAATAGTAAGTCTTTTTTGAGTCATATATACTAGATGCCCATTCCATAGATTCTTTTAATATTCCTTCTGGGTAATGTAAATTATCAAAACCATCAATTTCAGTAATATCAATGGAATATGGATTAGGAAATTCTGCATTTCCTTTATGACCAGGCATGTGAAGTGGTATGCGCTTGTTATCACTATATGTAACTAATCTATTTATTAAAAGATTTTCTTTTTCCATTTGTTTATTAACCTTATAAGTAATTATTATTTGTATAAATGTTATATATCATTCTATCATATTAAAAAATAAAAAGGAATTTTTTTCTTGAATTTTTGGCTCTTTGGATTATAATTGAGAAGAAAGGAGTTGCCTTTATGAGAGAAATTGAATTTAAAATGGAACGTCAAGGACTTGTCTCAATTGGAGATACTGTAGATATTATAGAACGAGGAGGGTACTCTTACAGCTATATTATAGAACCTGCTGTTGCAATGTCAGGTTGTTTTTCTGTAAGAGAACGCCTCCTATCCCGTACTGGGGTTGTAAAAGATATACGTGAAAATGAACGTGGTTTTTATGTAATTGTTGCTTTCGAAAATTAATTTTTAGGAATTGTAATTGCCTTTTGGATTGTATCATCCTTCCAATAGGCATATATTAAATCATCATATACAGTTATAAACTCTAAGGAATCGTTACCTGATGCAGATACTTCATTACGAAATGATTCGATGGTATATGGTGTTATACTACCTTCTAAGTTAATTGTAGCTAATGCTGGTATATTATTTTGTCCACTTCTTGGAATAAAATTACCATAAATCATTTGATCAGCCTCATTATAGTATAAATCTAAAAACCTTCCAATAAACGGTTCCCCTAATGATTGTACATTAGAAGGATTTTCTATTG
>CAYJKD010000130.1:0-373 GCA_964370595.1 uncultured Lachnospiraceae bacterium | reverse complement strand
CACAATACAGAAACTATCTATTTTTTCATAGCTTTCAATATATATTCCTTCCTCTGTTTCATTTTTATAATGAATATTAGCAGATTTTATACCATTTGTTTCTTTAAAAAATAAATCCATTCCAGTATCTGTTGTCATAATTGGTTCTACATAAATAACATAATTATCTTTCATATAATAGTTTAAAGAACCTATAACACTATTACCTGTTAATTCTTGTTCAAGCCCTTGCCCCAAATTATCGTAAAAATAAATACGTTCTTCTATTATTTGTGGGTTTATTTCAAAGTTAATTTTTTCATAATTTGATGCATGATCAAACTTGATTTCTTCAACAATCCCATACTGAGAAATATATAATTTATTTTCAAAA
>CAYJKD010000129.1:2489-8047 GCA_964370595.1 uncultured Lachnospiraceae bacterium | reverse complement strand
TACTACTATTATTATTACGTCGACTATTATTACGGCGACTATTATTACGACGACTATTATAATGGCGGCTATTATTACGATGACTATTATAATGGCGACTATTATTATGGTGGTTATGATTATTACTACGATTCCTATGATTACTATGGAGGCGGCTACGGATATTATTACTAATAATAAAACAGACGATAGGGGTGGGAGAATGGCTATGTTTGGAAATCAAAGGAAAGGAAAAAAAATAACGTGTTTTTTTGCTGTGGTGGCAGTTGGTTCCATCTCTGCTTGCCAAAGTGTAAGTACAGAACTTAGTCCATTGCAACCAATACAGACATCGTTACAAATGGAGAGAGAGTCCAATGAACCGATCCATTCAAATCCAGAACAAGAACCATCATTTTCAGATACAGATATGAATACAAAGGTTAACAATATGCAAGAAATGGAGCAGATACGTAAGAAAACAGAGCAAGAAAATATAGTGTTTATTCTTGAAGAAATAGGAAAGCAAGAAAACATTGAAGCAAATATTATTGCGGAAGTGGAATCAGAACATTATGATTTTGATAATCCACTCGTGTTGATAAATCCTTATGGTATTTCTCCTTTAACAGCATTAATTGGATTTACTACAGAGGAACCCGTAAAAATTTCTGTAGAAATAAAAGGCGACGATATGCAATCTACAATTGCATTTGATTTGGATGAATATAATACCATTCATTATATACCAATCTATGGTTTGTATGAGTTACGTAATAACATTGTAACGCTTACTGCGATTGATCGGAGTGGAGTAGTGGTTGAAACAATGGAACATAGAATTCAAACGGAAGCACTGTCAGAATTGTATGGTAATATGATTATTAGTACCAATAGTTCAGACCCTGCCCGTTATGAACCAGGGCTTAATTTTACGATACAACAAATGAAATCAGCATATGATATTAATGGTGAGTACCGTTGGGCATTGCCAATGAAATTTCTACTTGGTAGTACTTATCATTATGAAAATGGAAATATGATCCTATCGATAGGAGCGACACATCAAGGAGATACAATTTTTGTGGAAATAAATCCACTTGGAAAAATTTTTTCCGCATATTATTCACCATTTGGGTCACACCATCATATTGAAGGATTATCCAATGGAAATTTTATTGTTACAGGCTCGAAAGGTGAAACAATACAAGACTATATTTATGAAATGGATAAAGTGAGTGGAAAAATAATAAAAACACAGCAGTATGCAGAAATTTTGCAACGTATGCGTTTGGTACCAAATTTGAATGCAAGTCAAAATAGAGATTGGTTGCATATGAATGCTTTATCCTATCTTGAAGAGGATAATAGTTTGATGATTTCTTCTAATATGCAATCGGCAGTGGTAAAGCACGATTATGATACGCAAGAAATTGCATGGATTTTATCTGATCCAAGAGGATGGGCAAATATGTTTGAGCAGTATTTATTGACACCGATTGGAGAAGAGTTTAAATATTGTTATGGACAACATTTGCCACAATATTTACCAGATTATGATAATAATCCAAATACAGTTGATATTTTATTATTTGATAATGGGAGAGGGCGAGCTTCGTATATCGAAAATGTAGAACAAAATAGCTTAGACTCTTATCGTTATTCTAGAATGGTTCACTATCGAATTGATGAAGTAAATATGACAGTAGAACAAATTTGGCAATATGGTGAATCTTATGGGGAAGAGTTGTATTCTACATGGGGTGGGAGTGCACTCATGCTAGAAAATGGAAATCGGTTAGGCCTTTTTTCTGTGAGTGCAAACACAGTTGCAATTTATTATCCACATGCTTTGGAAGTGAGTGCAGATGGTGAAGTTATATGGGAATCTATAGTACATACGGATCGAGCATTTGGGCAATTTAGTGAGAATCGATTAGAGAGATTAGAAATATATAACCAATCCGCTAATGCATTAAATATTGGAACAAAGGTAAGGGACTTTATTCCACATGAAATTTGGAAAAAATACGGATATTAGGAGAAGCTTAGATGAAGGGAAGTCGTATATTTTATGTTTTGCTAATTATGTTGTCTTTTACAGCATGTACATCTTCACAAAGTCAACAACAAGTTGTACCACAAAGTATGTCAGAAACAGAAGTAATCAAACCACAAAATGACTTTATGTGGCAAATTAATCATATCGATCATGAATTGACTATGTATATGGAAAGTAGTGATGCAATGATGTTGTACGATGGAAGTATTGCACACAATGATTATGAGGATAGTGCACAAATAGGACAGATTTATCTTTTGTTAGAGCTAAATGTTTTAAAAGCTGAAGTGGGCAATATGCCATTTTCTTGGTCTGATACTTATGTTGAAGACGCAAAAGGCAATATTTATAAAAGGCTTGAAGAAGATTTGTTTATTGAAAATCATGGGTATGAGAGGTTGCCTGCTACAGATTTGAAATTAGGAGAAAATCAAGGGTTTGTAGTTTTTGAAATTAATGAAATAGCAGCTGAGGATACGCTTTATTTTGTACACAATGCTGCTGAAGGCGAAAATCGCATCAAGATACAATAAAATAAGGGAGTATGAGGGAGATTAGATGAAACAAAAATTGGTTTATTTTTTGAGTATCCTAATTTTTTCTATTTCTGCTTGTAGTACGCAAACAATAGAATCTACTGTGGAAGAAACGAACGTAGAAGAAACGATTCCGGTAGCTGTCAATGAGAAGCAGGAAGAATCGGTTGCTGTTCCGATACTAGACCGTATTGAAAAACAAGAAATTATGGATGCTGCAATCATTAAGGAGATGGCTGGAGCGTATACAGTTCAGTCTCCATTAGTTTTGGTAGATCCTTACAATGTTTCACCGTTAACTGCTTTAGTGATTTTTGATACAGAAGAAAATTGTACCGTTACAGTTGAAATTCCTGGAAAAACAATGGAAACGACTTTTACACACAAATTTGATCAGTTGGATATTCATCATGAAATTCCGATATACGCTTTGTACCCAGGGATAGAAAATCAAGTAGAAGTTAGATTGGATTATGAAGATGGAACAATGGAAGAAGTTATTGTTCCAATCGAAACAGCAAGTTTGCCAGACTATCTTTCTCCATATGAGATATTAGTGAAAAAACCTTCGATTGCTGGTGGAAGTGAAGGCGAATTGCTGTTTTTAGCGGCTGCTACAGATACATTTTATCCTTTTGCTATCGATAAGGAAGGGGACGTGCGTTGGTATTCTTCGACAAACACATTTGCTGGTGGATTAATGAGACGTGCTGAAAATGGAAAACTTCTAACATTATCTGATCCTATGTATGCTCCTGCTTTTATCCGTCCAGGTTTTTTGCAAACAGATTTCTTGGGGCGAGTTTGGAAAGAGTATTTGGTAGATTATACCCATCATGACGTAATTGAACTACCAAACGGCAATTTTTTAGTAAGTACAATTGATCCAGATACAGTGATAAATATGGGAGTAATAACAGTAGGTGCTGATGTTTTGTTAGAAATTGATCACACAGATGGTACAATGATTCGTTCTTGGAATTTAAACGATATTTGTGGATATACAGTAGAAGATGTAGCAAATGGTCAATATTTACATACGAATTCTATTTTTTATAATGAAGTAGATGATTCGATAATGTTTTCTTCGCCAAACCCAATGGTAGTTGTAAAGTTTGATGCAAAAACAAATGAAATTATTTGGGCGATTGGAAATCCCAATAATTATTATCCAGATCTGATTAAAGAAAAGATTCTGATTCCGATTGAAGCAGATTTTCTATGGAATGGAAGTCAACATGCTGCCACCGTTTTACCGAATGGAAACATTATGCTTTTTGATAATGGAAGCAATCGACTAGATGAAAATAAACTACCTGTTTCAGATGAGGATAATTTTTCACGATTGGCTATTTTTGAAGTTGATGAAGAGAACATGACAATTCGTTTGGAATATTCTTACGGAGAGGATCGTGGAAACGATATGTATGCTACTTATTTGGGAGATGTAGATTATTTAGGAGAGGATCATTATATCATCAACGCAGGTGGTCGTATAATCGACCCATTAACAGGACTTTCCAAAGGATCTGCATTTGATGTGTTCATGGGAATCAGTCGAGGAGAAAGTAGCATCATTGAAATTAAGGATGGAGAGGTAGTATTTGAGATTTATGTTGGAGAAGATGAAGAAAATTCTTATCATAACATTTATCGAGTGGAATGGTTAAAGGTTTATGATACATTGGAGCGTGAATATAATCTTACTGCAGAAAAGGCGATTCGTATGGGGGAACTATTACCATCTAAGACAGTTGAACTCAATACAAAACAAGGAGTAGAAATTACGGAATATAAAGGCGCAGCAAAACTTTGGCCTGTGGACTATGGTTATCAGTTGAATATTCCACTATACGTGGAAGGTGTGGAAGTAAGTGAGCGTGTACTGATTGAATTAGTTGGAAAGAATAGCCAGTTTTATTATCCTACCATTGGTTTGGATGGCGCAGAAGGAGTTGTGCGTAAGGGCGGGCTGCTAGAGGATGTCTATACAATTAATTTGATTGTTCAAAAAAAAGATGGAACTGTGCAGCGCTATGAATCAAAGTATTTTTGGGAGATAAATTAGAAATGAACCAAGAGGTATAAATTGATTACAACGATAGAAGTGTTTTGCTTTAGATTTCTAAAACCATCCAATTCTTTGCTATATTTAGACTTGGGTGGTTTTTTTGTATACTGATTACCTTCATAGTAATTATTCTTGATTGGTAGTTTAAGATTCTTATAAAGACATTTCTCAGTGAATTTGTTATACTGAGATTACGTTTGTTATTATTGCTTAAAAAAGAAAATGGTAGATTGAACAATTAAAAATTAATTTTAAGACATAAGAGGTAATGTAAACATGGAAGAATTTAAAGTGATTTATGGTGATAAAGATATCGTTCATATAGGAGAGATAGAGGAAAAAAAGTCGCATTTTATTGCACACATAAAAAAAGTTGAAACAGAAGATGAAGCGATAGATTTTATAAAAGATATAAAAAAGAAGCATTATAACGCTTCGCATAATTGCAGTGCTTTCGTGATTGGAAAAAGGAAAGAACTTACAAGAAGTAATGATGATTCAGAGCCAGCTGGAACAGCTGGGAAGCCGATTTTAGAAGTTTTAATGGGGAGTGATATCATAAATGTAGCCGCAGTAGTAACTAGGTATTATGGAGGAACATTATTAGGTACAGGTGGGTTGATAAGATCATATACGAATGCTACAAAAGAAGGTTTGAAACAGTGTAAAATTTCTAAAATGTGTTTAGGAAAACGAGTAAAAATACATACAGATTACAATACAATTGGAAAAATATTATATGAGCTTGAACAAAGAAATATTACACAAGAAAATAGTGAATATACTGAAATAGTATGCTTGACTATTATGATTCCATTTGACGAATTTGAAGATTTCAGTAAAAAGATAGTTGAAATTAGTGCAGGGAAAAGCAGAATTGAATTAGTGGAAGAATCGTATTTTGCTAAGT
>CAYJKD010000129.1:1139-2479 GCA_964370595.1 uncultured Lachnospiraceae bacterium | reverse complement strand
AGAGGTATGGGCATTGTTGTTTCATATAATATTTTAGGCCATTTAACCTAAAAAGATTAAAGTTAGGCAATAACCGATTGTTGGCGTTTGTACATGTATAAATCGATACTTTAAGCAAAATATGTGAATTAAAAACACTTATTTCCCAATGATAAAGGAAATGTACCTTGCAAATTTGGAGAAACCGTCAATATACAAAAAGAATTCTCTCATGATATAATTAGAGATTGATTAACATGTTTGAGTGAGAAAGAAGAGAAAATAATAATGAAAATGAAAAGAGAAGATATCAGAAACGTAGCCATTATTGCCCATGTAGACCATGGAAAAACAACATTGGTAGATGAATTGTTAAAACAAAGTGGCGTGTTTCGTGAGAATCAAGAAGTTGCAGAGCGTGTGATGGACTCCAATGATATTGAAAGAGAAAGAGGCATTACCATACTCTCTAAGAATACAGCTGTATCTTATAAAGATACAAAAATTAATATTATTGATACACCAGGCCATGCAGATTTTGGTGGTGAAGTAGAACGTGTGCTTAAAATGGTAAATGGTGTAATTTTAGTAGTAGATGCATATGAAGGTGCAATGCCTCAAACTAAATTTGTGTTAAAAAAAGCATTGGAATTAGAATTATCAGTAATTGTTTGTATTAATAAAATCGATCGCCCTGAAGCAAGAGCTGATGAAGTAATTGATGAAGTATTAGAACTATTAATGGATTTAGATGCATCAGATGAACAGCTAGATTGTCCATTTGTGTTTGCTAGTGCAAAAAATGGGTATGCGATGAAAAATCAAGATGATGAACCAGATAATATGAGTCCATTGTTTGAAACAATTATAGAAGCGATTCCAGCACCGACAGGAGATAAAGAAGCTTCAACACAAATGCTGATTAGTACAATTGATTATAATGAATATGTAGGTAGAATCGGAGTAGGAAAAATTGATAATGGAATATTGAAGGTAAACCAAGAATGTTTAATGGTAAACCATCACGAACCAGATAAGCAAAAAAAAGTGAAGATTGGAAAATTATATCAATTTGACGGTCTTGCAAAGGTAGAGGTACAAGAAGCAACGATTGGAGATATTGTAGCGATTTCAGGAATTGCAGATATACATATTGGAGATACGATTTGTTCTGTTGAAAATCCTGAGGCTATTCCATTCCAAAAAATTTCAGAACCTACAATTTCTATGAATTTTATGGTTAATGATAGCCCACTTGCGGGACAAGAAGGAAAATTTATCACTTCACGTCACTTAAGGGAAAGATTGTTTAGAGAACTAAATACGGATGTAAGCTTACGTGTTGAAGAAACAGAATCAGC
>CAYJKD010000129.1:0-1129 GCA_964370595.1 uncultured Lachnospiraceae bacterium | reverse complement strand
ATTGTTTTAAAGTATCAGGAAGAGGAGAGTTACACTTATCTGTATTGATTGAAAATATGAGAAGAGAAGGATTTGAGTTTGCTGTAAGTAAAGCAGAGGTTCTTTTCCAAACAAATGAACGTGGACAAAAATTAGAGCCGATGGAAATCGCTTATGTAGATGTTCCAGAAGAATTTACAGGATCTGTAATTCAAAAACTTACATCAAGAAAAGGGGAATTACAGGGAATGAGTCCTGCAAATGGAGGATACACCAGATTAGAATTTGAAATTCCTTCTAGAGGCTTAATCGGTTATAGAGGAGAGTTTTTAACTGATACAAAAGGAAACGGAATTATTAATACTGTATTTGATGCATATGGTCCATATAAAGGTGATTTGAGCTATAGGAAATCAGGATCTCTGATTGCACATGAATCAGGAGAGGCAATCGCCTATGGATTATTTAATGCACAAGAGCGAGGTCTTTTATTTGTAGAGCCAGGCGAAAAGGTATATACAGGAATGATTGTTGGACAAAATCCAAAGGCTGAAGATTTAGATGTAAATGTTTGTAAAATGAAAAAATTAACAAATACACGTTCTTCTGGAGCTGATGATGCACTAAAATTAGTTCCTAAAAAAGTGATGAGTTTAGAGCAATGCTTAGAATATATTGACACAGATGAGCTTTTAGAAGTAACTCCTACAAATCTTAGAATACGTAAAAAGATTTTAGATGCTAATATGAGAAAAAGAGCTGCAAAGAATAAATAGAAGCAAGAATGCACTGTGTGAGCAGTAACAGAATGTGAACTGTGTGAGCAGTAACAGAATGTGAAGTTGACATTTGTTTCAGTTAATGTTACTATATCATTACAAAGAAGTAGAGGTCGCACAAAACATCAGTAGAATACAGGATGCCCCAGAGGCAAAAGAATGTATTTGAAAGGGTAAGTGCCGAAAGGTTATTTATACTGGGTAAATAATCTTGGGCATATAGTCAAAAGCTATATGACTGTCATCGATACGATGGGGAGCTACTTAAAGTGTGAGTGATTTGTACTTTAAGAGTTGACCATCTGTCAACTCTTTTTGTGTTTTTATATAGGATAATAAATAGGAAGTTGATTAAGGAGGATAAAACATGG
>CAYJKD010000128.1:0-8146 GCA_964370595.1 uncultured Lachnospiraceae bacterium | reverse complement strand
TGTTTCTGTAGTAGCTAATCCTTTAACAGATGCACTTGCTATGAAATCCATTGAAATGATTGTTTCTGATTTAGTTAAATCTTATGAAGGCAACAAGGAATGTCGAGATCAAATGCACCTAGCTCAATGTATGGCAGGAATGTCATTCTCTAATGCAATACTAGGTATTGTTCACTCAATGGCACATAAAACTGGTCGATTATTTGGAATCCCTCACGGTTGTGCAAATGCAATTTACTTACCATATGCAATTCAGTACAACGCAAAGACTGCTGGAAAACAATATGCTGACATTGCAAAAAGATTAGGTTTAGTTGGTGAATCTGAGGAGGAGTTAGTTGCATCCTTAGTTACTTTAATCCGTGAAATGAAAGCTAAGATGAACATGCCAAAGACACTAAAGGAATTCGGTGTTGATGAATCAGATTTCCTAAATAAATTAACATTTATATCTGAAGGGGCTGTAGCTGATCCATGTACAGGTACGAATCCAAGACCAATCGATGCTAAAACTATGGAAGAATTATTCAAAGCAACCTATTATGGCGAAGAAGTAACCTTCTAATTCCTTTAAATTGTAACAGCTCCGCCATGCCATTCATAAATGAGCAAAGCGACCAAAATTTAATAGAAAATAGCTCTCATACCTCTAAAGTAGACATGTAACACATGTAAACTATTTTAGAGGTATTTTTTATGTAGAAAATACAAACACAAATTTGTGACACTTTTGTGTTTGCTTCATGGTTACTCCTATCTGAAGTTCATATTATAATGTGACTATAAATGAAAATACAAAATATAAAGGAGATTTCTATCATGAAAAAAACTATAGCAGTACTACCACTATCCATTTTAATTATTAGTATTTTGACATCTTGTAGCAAAACAAATGTATCAGAAGAAGTAACCTCGTCGTCTACAGAGCAAGTTGAACAAACAGCCGCACAAAATACAGAAACGAAACCTTCACAAACTGTGGCAGAAAAAATCTCATTTGAAGCAACAGATATCGATGATAATATAGTAACCGATGAAATTTTTAATAACTATGATCTTACCATGATTAATGTTTGGGGAACTGGTTGTGTTCCGTGCATCGAAGAAATGCCAGGGCTTGCTAAATTTCATGACGGATTACCTACTAATGTAAATATGATTAGTGTATGTGTTGATTACGATGCAGATCCTCAATTTGCTGAAGATATATTATCACAAAGCAGTGCAAATTTTACAACATTAAAAGTAAGCGATAGTTTGTTTGAAAGTGTGCTTACAAAAGCACAGGCACTACCAACAACGATTTTCGTTGATCGTGAAGGAAATATTGTTGGCGATATTATTCTTGGAGCACCTGATGTTGAAACAGATGAACAAGTTGTTGAGCACTACACAAACTATGTCTATGAAAGATTAGGTATTGACAATGAATCATAAAAGTATGTTACAACTAGTATTTATTTCTATTGCCATTATTTTTGTTGCCGTCGGGATTTTTAGAGAGGAACACTTAATGGTTCTTTCAAAAGCGGTTTCTATTTGTCTTGAATGTATCGGAATAGGGTAGAACTTATGGATAAAAGAGAAAAAAATCATACAAGGCTTAGAATGTTTATCCAGTTGGGAGCAGCCATTCTCGCCAATGGCTATTTGATTGGCTATTTAAAAGGTAACATATTTGATGGCAATACCAAAGCTGTTTGTCTACCCGTTTTAAATTGCTATTCTTGCCCTGGTGCATTGGCTTCTTGCCCCATTGGCTCTTTACAAGCTGTTATGGGAAGCCGTAAATTCAATTTTTCATTTTATGTGATAGGAAGTATCATGCTTTTTGGCGTAATACTAGGGCGCTTTATTTGTGGATTTTTATGCCCATTTGGCTTTTTGCAAGATCTATTGTATAAAATCCCTACCTATAAATTAACCATCCCAAAAATGATTGATAAGCCGCTACGATATTTAAAATACCTAATTTTAGGACTCACAATCTTCTCTCCCATTTTAATTGTTAATAAATTTGGTGTCGCTTCTCCATATTTTTGTAAATGGCTTTGCCCAGCTGGAACAATTGGTGCAGGAATCCCTCTTATTTTAACAAATCCACCGCTACAAGAAGCAATCGGATTTTTATTTAATTGGAAAATGGCGATTCTAATTATTATATTAGTATTCAGCTTATTCATCCGTAGATTTTTTTGCAAATACCTTTGCCCATTAGGTGCATTTTATGGATTCTTTAATCGATTTAGTATGTATCAAATGCATTTCGAGAAAGAAAAATGCATAAATTGTTCAAAGTGTAATAAGTCATGCCCTATGACCCTTGAAGTTACAAAGGAACTTAATAAATCCGAGTGTATCAAATGCGGAAATTGTAAATCTATTTGCCCTACCAATGCAATTAGCAAATCATTTTGCAAAACCAAAAACTCTTTTACTGAAAACTCGAAAAATATTGTATAATTTAGGTAGAAACATTTAGAAGATCATAAGGAGTGATACAATGAATAAATTAATGTATATTGCAGATGATGATGAAAGTATTCGTAATTTGATTGAGATGTTCTTGAAAAGCGAAGGTTATTGTGTCGTCTCATTCTCTAATGGAGATGATTTATATCATGAATTTTTAAAAAAGGAAGCAGATCTCATTATATTAGATATTATGATGCCAGGAAATGACGGCTTCACTATTTGTAATATGATCAGAGCAATATCCTCAGTTCCTATCATTTTACTCACTGCAAAAGATAGTGACATCGACCAAATAACAGGACTTACCCTTGGGAGTGATGACTATATTACAAAGCCATTTAAACCCACACTTTTAACTGCAAGAGTGAAAGCTTTAATTCGTCGCTCGGAGATGATTAAACCAAAACAAAATGATATTATATTTGGAGATTTGTGTTTTAGCGCTTCTCATTATGCAATTTTCTGCAAAGATATTGAATTATCCTTTACTCAATTAGAGCTCTCCTGTCTTTCCTATATGCTTTCAAAAGGTACTGGGAGTGTTTCACGTGATGAGCTACTAAGAGATGTTTGGGGTTATGAAATTGCTATCGAAACTAGAGCTGTGGATGAAACAATCCGAAGAATCAGAAAAAAATTATCACTTGCAAAAAGCAATGTTATTATTGTAAATAAGTGGGGGTATGGATATACACTAAAAGAGGTTGGAGGTAAGAAAGATGAATAAACCAATTTATTTTGGAGCATTAACTTTCTTTGTTGCACTGCTCTCCTCTCTTTCACTTATCATATTAGTCAACATAATGATACGAAATAATGTTTATAGCGAGGCAGAAGCCACACTCAGAGATCTTTCCGTTACCCAATCTCTTGTTAATAACACCAATGACTCCACGATTGAAGAATATCCTATCTTTTTTGATGTCGTCTCAAATGAGCAGACTAATATGCTAATTCGGTTTATAGATAAAACACTTTCTCCATCCGATTTATTATATGAACATGAGGTTGCTCTATTAAACTATGTAAAATCCAATGAATTTGAACTGAATCAAGTTCATATTGCAAAGTTAAATTCCAATAATATTTATTTTTCAATTATAAATGATAACTATGTATTTTATATAAATACAGATGAGTATCTATATATATTAGATACATTAAATAAATTTTTTCTAATTGCTACCATTATTTTACTTCTAATTTCTGTGCTTTCTGGCTACAAAGCTGGACGTTTTTTTGAAAATACAGAAGCGCAACTCAAGCGTTTTTTTAGTAATGCATCTCATGAGCTAAAAACACCGCTCACTTCCATACAAGGTTATACCGAGAGTATTTATTTCGATATTACACCTGATGTAAAAGGAAGTTGTAAAGTTGTTCTTAATCAATGTGAGCTTATGGAACGACTCATTGAGGAGCTATTATTGCTTTCAAAACTAGATAGCAATGCTTTAAAATTAGATTCCGCTACCATTAATATTTATGAAGTGATTGACCGGCTAATATCTTATATTAAACCTATTTTTAATGAGCAAAATATTCAGCTTATCTGTGATTTTGATGGTTATGAAGGCATCACTTTCTGCGATGAAAAATATATGTATCATGTATTTAATACTATACTCTCAAATTCATTACGCTACGCAGCAAGCAAGGTTGAGATAAGTACAAAAATTTCAAATACTAACATTATTATTACTATTTCTGATGATGGAGAAGGATTTTCTGATGAAGATTTACCACATATTTTCAAGCGCTTTTATGTGGGAAAAAATGGAGTTTCTGGAATTGGTTTATCACTTGCGAAAGAAATTATTAAACTACACAAAGGAACTATTTCTGCAAGAAATAATAACGGTGCAGAACTTACAATTATAATGCCCAAATCTCACTAAGGAGAATTTTATGAATAAAAAAATCATGGTAATATTTATTATAATCATCATATCGTTTACTTTCATTGCATGCACTGCAAATTCAAATGTTGATGAAATATTTACATCGAATAATGAGCTTGATGAAAAAGAAAACTTTAATATCTCTGTTTTAGAAAACTCTATTATTTATAATGGGGTTATTACCCCAGAAGGTGTTAATCAAGTAAAAGAGTTGTATTCTAACCATATTTCTAGACTTATCATAACCTCTAAAGCGGGAGATATGCATGCAAGTATTGCTCTAGGAGAATTTATTTTTGATCATAAACTGGATGTTGAAATTAAAGATTACGTATTTTCTGCTGCTGCGAATTACGTTATTACAGCATCAAAAACACTATATCTACATAAAGATTCTGTCATTGGATTTTCTAGTAGAAGTTCTGATTTAAGCAGAGAAGATGAAAAACTAGAACAAGATTTTTTCAAAAAAATCGGCGTAGAGCAGCAAATAACTTCCATAGGCACTAAGGAAAGTTTTACTCATAGTGCAGTGGGAAAGGACGGGTTTACCTACACAATCGATGCATTTGATAAACTAGGTCTTAAGAACATAACACTCCTTCATGGCGAATGGGACAGCTCCTCCAATGATGCTTTTGATTTATTTACCATCAAGCGGGATGAGTTTTATTCTACCGAATATATGAATTATGAAAATGAACCAGATCAACCACCCCTTGAATATGAAGTCACAGTCGAAGGCAATTCAATTATTTATGATGGTGAGGTTGCTTCTTCTGGATTAGAAAAAATCAAAGATTTATATACGGATCAGATTGATCGGATTGTTATAAATTCACCAGGTGGCGAAATAAATGTTGGAATGGATTTTGGAGAATTTATTTTTGATAACAAGCTAGATGTTGAAGTTCGGAATTTAGCATTCTCATCAGCAGCTAATTATATTATTACTGCTGCTAATACACTGTATCTTCATAAAGATTCCGTTATTGGCTGGCACGGTGGCGCAACACAAGAAATTGATAGTCCCGAAGTTCAAGAAGGTGGGGAATTTTATGAATATAATCAAGATTCTATCAAGCGAGAAACTGAATTTTATAAAAAAATAGGTGTTAATCAACGAATAACTGTATATGGTCAAGAAGAACAATTCTTAGAGGAAGCAACGGAACTGGGAGCTTTTGGTTGGACCTATACCATTGAAGCTCTCAATCAGTTGGGTATTGATAACATTGAATTTATCGGCAATCCTTGGGTTCCAAATACAACCCTTGAATTTATGGACAATCGTTTTCCATTACTCCTTATTCACCAATTTGATTAAACACTTACTATTTATATTTCTTTGCTAAATGTCCATAAGCGCTAAAATTCTTATGGACATTTCATATGGTTTATCTCCCCCTCTTTTAACTAAGAAATATTTTTTTTGTATAAAAGCTAACACAAAGAGAACTTAAAATTGCTCCTAAAATAATAACCCCTTCATACCCTATAAAATATTCAAAAACAACGCCATAAACCATTTGGCCAAGAGGTAATGCAAACATACCAACTGTCATGACAAATGCCATAACTTTGCCTACCATATTTTCAGCGGTTTTACTCTGAATAAAGGTAATAATCATGACTGAGGCTAATGTAGAAGTGCACATAGCTAAAAAGGCGCTTATTAAAATCAGCATATAGGATATCATAGGAATATCACTAAAAACCATTGCAACTGCCATAGGAACAAAACCTAAAGCGATCAAAACAATATATTTATAAAGATGATTGATGTGGAGTTTTTGTCCAAACATCCCTGCTAATAAACCTCCAATGAGCCCTCCAAATGCAAGCACACTAAGTGAAAAACCATACAGTTCTTCTGACAAACTCAATCGTTCTGTAATAAGTATAGGAAGCGAGATAATAATTAAAGCAGATATCAGAGCATTTATTAAGCAAATTACAATCATTAGTTTTTTAAGTGTAGGGTTCTCTTTGAAAATAAAGTTCACAGAAACTCCCCAGTCTTCTTTAGCTATACAAAACATCGAAGCGGTAGAAACTTCTTTTTTGTATGGTATTTTAATGAATAATTCTAAAATAGCAGATACTAAAAAGCAAATGATTGATACTAAAACAATTGGTCTCATACCAAAACTACCAAGAAGGATACCACCTATAATCGGCGATATTAAATTAGAAAGTCCTCCAATACTACTGACAATCCCATTACCTTTTGCAAGTATTTTTTCATCTAGTAACACTGGAACACTTGCTTGAACAGTTGGTTGATATAAACCTGCTATGCTATATAAAATCATCAAAGTAGCAACTAGCAGTGGTATTAGTGAGATGGTATCCATCATTAGATAGCAAAACAACATTAAAAGTGCTGTAAAAAAATCCAACATAACCATAATATTTCTCTTATTTAGTCGATCAGCAATGATGCCCCCTATTGGCATAAGCATGACTAGTGGCAAAAAAGATACCGCACTCACGATTCCAAAAAAAGCTGATGAACCTGTAATATTTAATAAATGTAGTGGCAGAGCAAAGCGAAGGATACCATTTCCAAAAAGTGATACAATTTGACCTATCACAACGAAAGTGAAATCTTTTTGCCATAATTTTGTTTGTTTCATTATGCACACTCCATTCTATTAACTTTTTTGAGAAGTCCTAGAAACAAAAACATAGATACTAAAAGCAACACTCCACTTGCACATAAAAAAGCAATATTGGCATTCGTTCCCAAAAGCATTACTGCATTTCCAAAAGGCGAAACGAGTATTGTCGATGTAACAATCGGTACTATGATTGATTTTTTATAAAATCCTAATCGTAATGAGATTAACCCAATAAAGTTTGCTACAAATGCAAAGATTAAAGTTAGTCTAATCATTAAGCTAATATCTGTTAAAAGTGCTTCATTAAGTCCTGTTACACTTCCAAGAAAGCCTACGATAATACAAGCAAGCATATTTACAAGAAACATCATCGCAAATACAAATACAAAAATAAGAGTGAATTTTGCCAAAAGGATACGACTGCGTTTTTGCGGATAAGTAAAAAGAAGTACATTTTTTCGCCCTGTATATTCTTCAACAACGAATTTTGCATGCATAACCGATGCTAAAACAGAAAAGGCACTCATAGAAATAATCGAGACCATCGTGATGACCATATTGGGATCTGAAAACTCTTGTGATGCAGGATCATTAGGCTCTAGAACGGGAACAGCACAAAACAATAATCCCATCACGATCACTATGAAAAATATTCCTATAACACTAAGCAAGTATGGCTTTAGATTATTTTTTTTAAGTTCTAATTTGATTAAATTCATAGTTTTACCCCCTCATTCTTTCTATCAAATAATTTTCCGTTTCACTACCATACTTTCTTTGCAGATCTTCTATTTTACCAAATTGCTCTAAACTACCATTGGAGATAATCACAACACTTTCAGCGGTTTGTAGTATTTCACTTAATATATGACTTGATAAAATGATAGTAGTTCCTTTTTCCTTTAGATTGATAAACAACTCTCGCATATCTTTTATTGCCACGGGATCAAGCCCATTTATCGGTTCATCAAGAAGTAATATATCCGGATTGTGGCTGATTGCCCTTGCGATTCCAAGCCTTTGTTTCATACCCATTGAAAACTTTGATACAGGTTTGTTTTCTACATGTAAAAGCCCCACAGATTTTAAAATTTTGTTAATATCAGCTTTGGCATTTAGATATTTTAAATGAATCTCAAGATTTTC
>CAYJKD010000127.1:0-8264 GCA_964370595.1 uncultured Lachnospiraceae bacterium | reverse complement strand
CAAGAACGTTTCCCGAGAGAAATCTGCAGAGATTTATCAAAAGAGGTGGAAATTGGGAATGTGATAAATACATATTTTAAATATCGGGATGAAGAGTCAAAGGAATTAGTCATACGTCAACAAGAAGACTTATTGTATTCTTTTATTAAATTCGGAATCAATGAATTATCACAGTTTGGAGAAGTTTTATTGTCAGAGGAGATAAAATCGATTCAGATACGTCCTTTTCCACAAGTAGAAGTGGGAGTGACCGTAGATCAAAATTGGCTGAACTTAAATGTAGAAGTTGAGGGAATTGAAAGGAAAGAGTTACTGCACATATTAAATGCTTACAAGCATAAACGTAAGTTTTATCGGTTGCAGTCAGGAGAGTTTCTTGACTTAGATGAAAGTGGATTGGTTACAATTGTTAAGTTACTAGAATCAAACATGATACAAGAAGGAGATTTAAAGAAACAGCAGATTGAGCTTCCTTTATTTAGAGCGTATTATTTAAATGATTTGTTAAAGGATAATGGGAAAATTCGTCTTTATCGTGAGCGACTATTTAAATCTATCGTTCGAGGGATGAAATCCGTTGGTGATAGCGATTTTGAAATACCACCTTCTCTTCGTGATGTATTACGCGAATATCAAAAAACAGGATTTCGATGGTTAAAAACCTTGGATTTACAGTTGTTTGGAGGGATTTTAGCAGATGATATGGGTCTTGGAAAGACACTTCAAATTCTTACTTTGTTAACCTATGAAAAAAAATACTGTCATGGACCTAGTTTGATTGTTTGTCCAGCTTCTCTTGTATATAATTGGAGTAGTGAAATTAAAAAATTTGCCCCGTCTCTTACAACGCTATTAATTGTTGGTAATCAAGAAGAACGTAAATTACAAATAGATACAATTAGTGAATACGATGTGGTAATTACATCATATGATTTGTTGAAGAGAGATATTTTGTTTTATAAAGATATTACATTTCGATATCAAGTAATTGATGAAGCGCAATATATTAAAACTCCATCTACCTTAGTTGCAAAATCAGCAAAGGCAATAAAGGCAAAATGTAAATTTGCATTAACTGGAACACCGATAGAAAATCGTTTAAGTGAGCTATGGAGCATATTTGATTATTTAATGCCAGGCTTTTTATTTACGTATTCAAAATTCAAACAATATTTTGAAACTCCGATCGTAAAACATCAAGATGAAGAGCAACTTCTCCAATTGAGACGATTGATTTCGCCATTTATTTTAAGGAGAAATAAAGAGGAAGTTCTAAAAGAGTTACCACCTAAAATAGAGCATGATGTTTATGCAAAATTAGAAGGTGAACAAAGAAAATTATATGTTGCACATGCAATGGCATTAAAGGAGTCCCTAGAGTCTGATTCAGGACCACTTGGAGGTTCTGAAACAATTCAAATATTAGCACAATTAATGCGTCTTAGACAGATTTGTTGTGATCCGACTTTGTGTTTTGAAACATACAAAGGTGAATCGGCTAAGTTAGAAACCTGTATGGATTTGATTCGTAGTAGTGTGGAGGGAAATCATCATATATTATTATTTTCTCAATTTACATCTATGTTAGATATTATAGAAAATAAGTTGAAAAAAGAAAAAATTTCTTTTTTAAAACTAGTCGGATCTACGAAAAAAGAGCAAAGATTATCTATGGTTGAAGAATTTCAAAATGGAGAGATATCTGTCTTTTTGATTTCTTTGAAAGCTGGAGGAACTGGACTTAATTTGACAAAAGCAGATATGGTAATTCATTATGATCCTTGGTGGAATGAGGCAGTACAAAATCAAGCAACAGATCGTGCGCATAGAATTGGACAGAAAAACCAAGTAATGGTTTGGAATTTAGTTGTGAAAAATACAATAGAAGAAAATATACGAGGCTTACAAGCAAAAAAGAAAGCACTTTCAAATCAAATTATTTCAGAAGGAATTATGGGAGAATACAGTTTAACTAGGGACGAGCTAATTGCAATACTAAATATGGAAGGAGAATAAGCGTATGTCACTTTATGATTATGCAAAGGCTAGAAGATTAGGAAGACGACAATATCAAGGAGCATTATTAAAAGGAGAATATCCGTATCTACCAGTTTTAGATGAAATCCTTGCAAATACTAAAATTGTATCAGAGGTAAATCTTGGAATTGTTGATATTCCATTAGAACGAATTGTAGGTACAAAAACAAGTGGAAGAACACAAGCATTTTCAAATCAATTTATGCCACTGTTAGGAGAGAAAACAGAATTTGGATCGAAATGGGCATACTTAATTGATCACCAAATTGAGGATGGAATTGTTGACCCGATTGTTGCATATGAATTTATGAATCGGTATTATGTGCAAGAAGGAAATAAACGTGTAAGTGTCCTTAAGTTTCTTGGTGCACATAGCATTACAGCATCGGTGTTACGATTGATTCCCAAAAGATCAGATGATATGAATAATCGAATTTATTATGAATTTTTGGATTTTTATGAAGTTTCACAAAATAGTGATATTTGGTTTTCTAAAGAAGGGTCTTATGTAAAGTTATTGAATGCTATGAATAAAGACTCTCAATATTATTGGAATGATGATGATAAGCAATATTTTAAAGCAGCTTACGACAAATTCTCTAAAGTTTTTCATGAAATTCATACAGATGAGATGGAGCTCACTACTTCTGATGCATTCCTGATTTATATGGAGATTTTTGATTACGATGTGGTAAAAGAAAAAACAGAAGATGCTATGCGAAAGGATTTAGCAAAATTAAAATCAGAACTACGGCTAGCTGCCTTTGGTGGAGAAATTGAATTGATAGAACAGCCACAAGAAGCAGTGCAAGAAACAGGAATGATTAACTGGCTACTTCCTGGATTTACTACAGGAATTGAAAATTTAAAACCAGCCTTTATCCATTTTGGTAATAAAGAGGAATCGAGCTGGGTATATGGTCATGAATTGGGAAGAATGTATCTAGAACAAGTATATGGAGATAAGTTTAATACGAAAGTATATGAAGACGTAATGACAGAATCAGAATTAGAAGAGGCAATTGCAAAGGCATTGAAGGCTGGTTGCAATATGATCTTTACAACAGCGAGTCAGATGATTAATGAAACTGTAAAGACAGCATTACAGAATCCGCAAGTAAAGATGTTTAATTGCTCTGTGCATATGTCATATTCTTCTGTAAGTACATATTATGCGAGAATGTATGAATCAAAATTTTTAATGGGAGCTCTTGCAGCAGCGTTGGATGAAACAGGGCAATTGGGTTATGTTGCAGATTATCCAATTTATGGAACCTTATCCAATATTAATGCTTTTGCGTTTGGTGCACAAATGATAAATCCAAGGGCAAAAATTCATCTTAAGTGGTCTAAACTGCAAAAAACAAATTGGAAAGAAGAGTTTGAATTGGAAGGAGTTTCCTTTATTTCAGGTGAAGATATGATTACTCCAAATTCAGCTTCTAGGGAATATGGACTTTATGAAAAATTACCAGATGGAAGTGTGGAAAACTATGCAACGCCAATGTTTCATTGGGGAAAATTCTATGAAAAAATTATGGATTTAACTTGTAAGGGAAATTTAGATGCAAAAAACTTAAAAGGGAAAAAAGCACTTAATTATTGGTGGGGAATGTCTGCAGATGTAATTGATGTAATTTGTTCCTCAAATATTCCCAATGCAACTGCAAGGTTGATTGAATTTCTGAAAAAATCAATTAAAAACGGAACATTTCAACCATTTGACGGACCATTTTGTGATCAAAATGGAAAAGTGAAGTGTAAAGTAGGAGAAACATTATCCCCTGAAGAAATTGTGTCTATGGATTGGCTTGCTAAAAATGTAATTGGAAGTATACCAGATGCAGAAGAATTTATTCCAAAGGCACAAGAGTTTGTTCGTTTGCAAGGAGTAAAACATCAATAAAATACACGGAGGAAGATACATTGAAAATATTATTACTAGCAGACCATGAATCGAAACTCTTATATGATTACTATGAACCTTCAAAATTAGAAGAGATTGACCTAATTGTTGCTTGTGGCGATTTACGGCAAGGTTATTTGGACTTTTTCGCTTCCGTTGCAAAGGCTCCACTGATTTATGTAATGGGAAACCACGATCACCCAGATCCGAAACGACAAAATGGGTGTATTTGTATTGAAGATGATATCTTTGTTTACAATGGAATTCGTTTTTTGGGACTTGGTGGCTCAATGGAATATATACCAGGAGCAGAAAATCAGTATACCGAAAAGGAAATGAAAAAAAGAATTCAAAAGTTATGGTTCAAATTAAAGCGTAGAAAAGGGTTTGATGTTTTAGTTACTCACGCACCTGCATTTGAGTTAAATGACATGGAAGATTTACCACATAGAGGCTTTAAGTGTTTTAGGACTTTACTTGATAAATATAAACCGAAATATTTTTTTCATGGACATGTACATGCGAATTATGGAAAAGATTTTAAGAGAAAAGATATGTATAATGATACGATGATAGTAAATGGATATGAATATTATGTTGTAGAAATTCCAGAGGCAAAGGTGTAGGAAATGAATATGAAAGGATATACAAAATTCATTCTACCATATAAGTGGTCATTTATCCTTGCTCCACTTATGATGTTTGCAGAAGTAATTGGAGATGTAATGTTACCTCGCTTAGTTGCAAACCTTATTAATGTAGGAATAGCAAATCGAGATTATCACTATCTGTTGGACACAGGGCTAAAAATGTTAGTAATTGTAATCTTTAGTACGATAAGTGGAATCGGAGGAGCATATTTTGCCTCAAAGGCATCTGTGAATTTTTCAAGTGATTTGCGATGTAACTTATTTGCTCAAATACAAGAATTTTCTTTTAAAAATATTGATCATTATAGTACAGGTTCTTTGGTTACTAGGTTAACGAATGATATTCAACAGGTACAGCAGTTGGTAATGATGGGACTTCGCATGGCGATGAGAGCACCAGCGATGTTAGTTGGAGCTCTCATTATGGCAGTGACGATGAATGTACGATTAGCAATTGTAATTATGATTATGATTCCGTCATTAATTATTGTAATTGGAATTATTATGAAATTGTCTTATCCGAGATTTATGACTATGCAAAAAATGGTAGATCGATTAAATTCGCAAATCCAAGAATCCATTACCAATGTTAGAGTTGTGAAATCATTTGTAAGAGAGGAATATGAAGAGCAAAAATTTGATTTTTCTAGTGATACTTTAAGAGATACTAGTATTCGTGCAATGAATGTTATCGTTGCAGCAATGCCAATTATGATGTTTTCTATGTATATTGCTACAGTTGCTGTAGTTTGGTATGGTGGAAATTTAATCATTGGAGGATCTATGGAAGTTGGCGAATTAACCGCGTTTACTACATATATTGTACAAATTCTTATGTCTCTCATGATGCTAGCAATGGTATTTTTAACTGGAGCAAGGGCAATGGCTTCTTTCCGAAGAATTGATGAAGTGTTACAAACAGAAAGTGATATAAAAGATGAAATGGTAAGTACTTCAACGTTAGAAATTAAAACAGGAGCGGTTGAATTTCTAAATGTTGACTTTACATATGAAAATAACAAAGAAGAATTAGTTCTAGATAAGATCAATCTGTCCGTAAAAGCTGGGGATACATTGGGGATTTTAGGAGCAACTGGAAGTGGAAAAACAACATTGATTCAGTTGATTCCTCGATTATATGATGTGAATTCAGGGCAGGTGTTGATTGATGGAGTGGATGTACGTGATTATTCCTTGGATTCCTTAAGAAGAGGAATCGGTGTTGTTCCGCAAAAGAATGTATTGTTTTCTGGAAGTATTAAGGAAAATTTAAATTGGGGGAATGAATCGGCCACAAAAGCGGAACGTGAAGAAGCGATGGAAGCAGCTCAGATTTTAGGTTATGTGGATTCTTTGGAATTAGGAGAGGATTCATTTCTAGAACAAGGAGGAAGCAATGTTTCAGGAGGGCAAAAGCAGAGGTTAAGTATTGCTAGAGCATTAATAAAAAAACCTAAAATTTTGATTTTAGATGATTCTACGAGTGCAGTAGATACTGCTACAGAAGGTAGAATACGTGAATGTTTTGCAACAACACTAAAAGATACAACAAAATTTATTATTTCTCAACGAATTAGTTCGGTAATGTCAGCGGATCAGATTGTTGTGCTAGAGAATGGAAGAATAATAGGAAAAGGGAATCATAAGGAGTTACTAGATACTTGTGAAGCTTATCAAGAAATATATGATTCACAACAGGAGGTAGGCAGATGATCAATAGAGAGGAAAAACTAAAAAGCCTACAAAAACGTTATAAAAATAATGATTCAACCTTAAAAACACATGCGCCAATGGGACCAGGAAGACGTCCCCCTCTTGGAAAAGGTGGGAAACCTCAAAATAGTAAAGTTACAATTTTGCGCTTGCTTCATTACTTAGGAGAAGATAAAAAGAAGCTATTTCTCGCTCTTTTTTGTATTTTAATCAGCACGACGGGAAGTTTGTTTGGCTCTTATTTATTACGCCCAATTATCAATACGTATATTGTTCCTGTTGATGGAGGAATAGGAAGTATTACTGGTCTCTTTTTAGGTGTAAGTGTAATGTTTTTTTCCTACTTGATTGCGGTAATAGGAAATTATATTCAAGCTAAAATAATGACAAAAGTAGCGCAAAGTGCATTGAATCGTATTCGAAAGGAACTTTTTCATAAGATGCAAGGCCTTTCTGTACGTTTTTATGATAGCAATTCAACGGGGGATTTGATGAGTCGTTTTACAAATGACGTAGATATGATTGGTCAGATGCTTAGTAACACCCTCACACAGTTGTTTGCAGGAATATTAACAATAGTAGGAGCATTGGGGTTAATGCTGTATACGAACCTTTGGTTATCTCTTGTGACTGTAATAATGACACCAATTATGATTCGTGCAGGTGTATTTGTTGCGAAAAAAAGTCGTAAATATTATACAACACAACAAGGAGCCCTAGGAGCTGTGAATGGATACGTTGAAGAAATGATTACAGGACAAAAGATCGTCAAGATTTTTAATCATGAAGGTATTGTTAAAGAGGAATTTTCGATTCTTAATGAAGCGTTACGTAGTAATCAAGTGAAAGCTCAATTTTTTGGTGGAATAATGGGACCTGTTATGGGAAATTTAGGACAAGCAAATTATGCAATTACAGGAATTGTTGGAGTGCTATTATGTATTACAAGAGGATTTGATGTAGGTGGATTATCTGTTTTTTTGAATTTTTCTAGACAGTTTAATCGTCCGATTAGTGAACTTAGTATGCAAGTAAGCAGTGTTTTTGGAGCATTAGCAGGGGCAGAACGAGTATTTACAATTATGGATGAACTTCCAGAAGATGTAAATGATCAGAATGAAAGCGCTGTTGAAGTGGTAAAAGGTGAAGTGGTACTAGACCATGTAACATTTGGTTATGTAAAAGAAAAAGAAATATTAAAAGATATTTCATTATATGCTAAGATTGGACAGAAGATTGCGTTTGTAGGGTCTACAGGTGCAGGGAAGACTACGATTACCAATTTGATTAATCGATTCTATGATATTCAACAGGGAAGCATTAAAATTGATGGTGTGGATATAGCGTCTATGAATCGTAGCGTATTAAGAAAAAATATTGCTATGGTTTTACAAGATACCCATTTATTTACTGGGACAGTTATGGAAAATATTCGCTATGGAAGATTAGATGCGACAGATGAAGAGGTCGTTGATGCAGCAAAAACTGCAGCAGCACATTCGTTTATTAAAAGACTTCCAAATGGATATAAAACGGTACTTGAAGGTGATGGAATGAATTTGAGTCAAGGGCAAAGGCAGCTTTTAAATATTGCAAGAGCAGCTATTTCCAAAGCTCCGATTTTAATTCTCGATGAGGCAACTAGTTCTGTAGACACGCGAACAGAAAAAAATATTGAACTAGGTATGGATCGTCTAATGAAGAATCGCACAACATTTGTTATTGCACATCGATTATCTACTGTAATTAATGCAGATGCAATTATGGTGTTAGAAGATGGAAAAATTATTGAACGAGGCAATCATACGGATTTATTAGAACAATGTGGAAGATATTATGAATTGTATACTGGAAAACTAGAGCTAGAATAAAAAAGAAGGAAAATTTGTCACACCAACAAATTTTCCTTCTTTTAAGTTATGTTCTATTTATTAAGCCATTCCATGAACTGCTTTTGA
>CAYJKD010000126.1:0-8284 GCA_964370595.1 uncultured Lachnospiraceae bacterium | reverse complement strand
AGCACTTCTATTTATATCCACCAACATCATAGTGTACCGAGCAACCTAAAAGAACTCGTCTGCACACGTACATTTAACCACACATTTCTAAATCGCTTATTAGAAGTTCCTGCTGGATCACTTGTTTATGTTGTCAATGACTTCTCCTCGAATGCAAATCGAGTCATTGAACTATTGCATACGTTTGGCTTTTCTCAATATCATTTTCTTCCGTATTACCCTGGTTGTGATTCCGTAATAGATGATGTCAAGTATGCGGTAACCGTAGGAGATCCACATTTAGTACCTAGAGATATTCCTCGTATCATCGATATTGGAAGCCGAGTCCCTGATATTTCTACCATTAACTCGATTATCTCTTTTTTTCAGCTCCCTCATGAGTTAGCTGATGAAATCACAAAAAATTATATGTATCATATTCTTCAAATTTTACATATTTCCCACCAACAATTGAGTGTTACCCTTGATACTCAAAAATTAACTCAAATTTTGATGAATAACTTAGATGATATTCTTTGTCTTGTAGATAAAGATTTAACCGTTCATATGCATAATACTCAATTTTCAAAGATCTATGGAGATTGTATTCATAGTTCACTCCCTGAAGCCTTGGTACATCTACTTCCTGAGCAATTTTTTAACTTACCGACTTTATCCACTCCTCCTGTAAAAAAAACCATGAAACTATCCATTCAAGAAATTGATTTTCTTATGCGCCCACCTATGTATTTATTAAAAATTAGTATTAATGAATCCGATGAAAATTTTCAATTAACGGATCGAAGTCAGCTAAATTTTTCTAATATTAAAACGAACAATCCAATGATGTCCAATGTAATCTCTATTGCACGTCAAATATCCTTATCCAACCAACATACACTTATATATGGTGGGTGCTATTTAGAGCAAGAATTATTAGCATATTCCATTCATAATAATTCTACACGACAAGAATATAATGTTTTATACCTACCTTCTGTTATGATTAACCAAGTAAGTGTTACTGAATTTCAAGATTGTTTGTCAAAGGCAAATCATAGTACTTTAATTATTTGCGATATCGACAAGTTAACTGTGGATAAACAATTACTCTTATTCCATATTCTTCAATCCAATACTTATTACTGTAGCCAAACAAAGAAATTAATGCAGATTGAACTCAAGGTAATTGGAACAACCAACAGTAATCTATTTGAGAAAATGTCAAACGGAGATTTTTCAGAAGACCTATTTTATATGTTAAATGCAACCTCACTACAACTTATACCACTTTCTTCCAGACCAGAAGATATTCAATCCTATGTTTCATATTATTCACAACATTATTTTTCCCAACTTTCTTCGCATACAACACTTCCGTTTACCACCGAATTGGAGCGATTTTTCAATTCCTACAATTGGCCTGGAAATATTACAGAAATGAAGCATGTATTCACACATCTATCTTGTGTTTATCGAGGCGAGGTGTTGAAGTTAGCTGATTTACCAATTTACTTAATAAATAAAATACAATCGAATAAAGAAATTTTAACCAAAGAAGAAATTGCTATTCTTACCATAATTTCACAACATCCAAAATCTGGTCGCAGTTCTATTGAACATCGATTAAAAAACTCTTCAACTCCATTATCGCAAGGTAAAATCCGCATACTGCTCCAAACACTTTTGGAAAAAGAGTATATTATAATTCAACGTACACGCGGTGGCTGTACCATTACGGAATATGGTGAGTTGATGCTCACTCAAAACCATCTATAAAAAAAGTCACAGGCAAATAAACAACTTATTTGCTCTGTGACTTTTATCTACTGGAGTTTATGCTTATACTCTTTTCGCATAGGGGTTATTCTTTTTTTTTATTTGTCAAAAACACATAAAATCATATATAATAAATAAGAGTTAATCTCTGTTTTACTTAAAAGCAAAATACCTCTTTCAATGATTTTTTTGCTATTTCAATAAATTCTTTGATAAATAGATTATCCTTCATATCTTTATGATAGATAATTCCTACTTCACAAAAAGGATCTAAAGAAGATTCTATATTATAATACTTAGGGTTTTCAATTTCGTGAAATGAGTTGATATAGGAAGAGGGAATCAGCGAAATTCCAACACCCTCACTTACTAATTTTGCAATTGTTTGCAAATTGCTGGATTGTAATTTTACATGAGGCTTCACTCCAGCATTACAAAGAATTCGATCTGTATCTTGCCGAATTTTCTGGTTAGGCTGTGTTAGTAAAAAATTTTCGTTTTTACATAAACTGAGATCCATATAGGGAGTTGTTTCTCCTTCTTTATAATAGACAGTATCATTTAGTTTATTATTCGCATCAACAGCTAACATAAACCGTTCTCTTCCTATTGGAACAGGTATTAACTGCTCTGAAATTACTGGAAGATGAATAATTGCTACATCAACATTATTTTTTAATAATTTTTTTTCTACATCTACACCAAGCCCTTCGTAGATTGTAAGTTCCACATTAGGATATTGTTTTTCAAATGCACAAATTACTTTTGGTAGCACACTACTACTGAAAAACATTTTTGTTCCTATCGTAAGGCGTCCCCGATTTTCTTTATTGATATACGCTAAAGAAAAATCAAATTCTTTGTATACCTTAAGAATTTTTTCAGCAGATTCCATATATAATTCCCCAACAATTGTTGGAACTAAGCCTTCTCTTGTTCGAAGAAAAAGTTCGCTCCCGATCTGCTCTTCTAAGTTTTGAATGGTTCGAGTCAAGGCTGGTTGTGTGATATATAATTTTTCAGCTGCTTTTGAAATAGAACATGTTTCATACACGGCAATAAATGCATTTAATTCTTTTGAGTACAAAGTGATTCTCCTTTTATTTTAATTCTTACTATTATAAATTTACCATTAAACCTATGTAACATCAATATTTATTTTAAGAAAGGGGCTTTATTATGCAACAAATCGATTGGCTTTTAGCTAGCTCAATTATCATTACTGGTTTAACTGTAGTTTTCTCTGTATTGATTCTTTTATGGATTGCCATTATCATACTAGGTAAAATTATTGGACATTTTTCTAAAAATGAAAAACCACTACAACCTGTATTACCAAGCACGCCTGCTACTCCTTTACCACCTAGTACACTGTCTGATGAAACCGTTGCAGTTATCACTGCTGCTGCATCAACTATGATTCAAGGAAATTTCACACTAAAAGAAATAACCCTACACGGACAAAGTACCCCAATCTGGAAATCAGATGAAAGGAGCGAATAAACATGCTTAATACATTTATTGAATCTGTAAATGGCCTGCTAATGGATAGTGCCTTTGTTGCATTAACTTGGCAATCCCTTCTAATGATCCTTATTTCTTGCATTTTATTATATTTAGCAATTGCAAAAAAATATGAACCATTACTCTTATTACCAATTGCTTTTGGTATGCTCTTAGCCAATATTCCAGCTGCGAACCTATCTTCCTATGATGAAGGTAGCTTGCTCTACTATATGTACCAAGGTGTAAAGCTTGGAATTTATCCTCCTATTATTTTCTTAGGTGTCGGTTGCATGACAGATTTTGGACCTTTAATTGCTAATCCAAAAAGCTTTCTACTAGGTGCCGCTGCGCAATTTGGTATTTTTGCAACATTTATTGGTGCCCTTTTATTTGGATTTACATTCCAAGAAGCTGGTTCCATTGCTATCATTGGTGGCGCAGATGGACCAACAGCAATCTATACCACTAGTTTACTAGCTCCAGACCTACTTGGACCAATTGCAGTTGCTGCTTATAGTTATATGGCACTTGTCCCTATTATCCAGCCACCTATTATGAAAGCTTTAACCACAGAAAAAGAACGTATGGTAAGAATGGAGCAATTGCGAACCGTGAGTAAAACTGAAAAAATCATTTTTCCCATTGCTGTTACCTTAATTGTTTCTTTTATTATTCCTGCTTCTGCAACACTCGTAGGAATGCTGATGCTTGGAAATTTGTTTAAGGAATCTGGCGTTGTAGATCGTTTATGCAAAACTGCACAAAATGAATTATTAAATATTGTTACAATCTGTTTAGGCTTAGCAGTTGGTGGAACTGCCACTGCTAGTAAATTCCTTACAGCACAAACATTACTAATTATTGCTTTAGGACTTGTTGCTTTTGCAATTGGAACTGCAAGTGGTGTATTATTTGGCAAAGTAATGTATAAAATCACAGGTGGAAAAATTAATCCCCTCATCGGTTCTGCTGGTGTATCTGCAGTTCCTATGGCTGCTCGTGTTTCACAAAAAGTTGGTCAATCTTATGATCCTGGCAACTTCTTGTTAATGCATGCAATGGGACCTAACGTAGCTGGTGTAATCGGTAGTGCTGTAGCTGCTGGTGTTTTAATTTCAATTTTAGGATAATAAAGGAGATCATATGAAACGATTAAATATTGTAGTAAATGGTATATCTTATGATGTAACCGTAGAAGAATTAAAAGAAGGGCAAGTAGTTACTCCAAAGAATGTAGCTCCTGTAGCGCCTGTTGCTGCTTCGCCTACTCCAGCTCCTTCGGGTGGAGAATCTATCACAGCACCAATGCCAGGTAACATTTGGAAAGTTTTGGTTAAGAACGGACAAACTGTAAAACGAGGAGATGTTCTTGTTATTCTTGAGGCTATGAAAATGGAAAATGAAATCAATGCTCCACGTGATGGTGTAGTAAATCATATTGCAGTTTCTGAAGGCCAAACAGTTGATACTGATGCACTATTAGTAACACTCGGTTAAGAAAGGACGGTACTTCATGGCTCAAGTTAAAATATGTGAAACTTTACTTAGAGATGGACAACAATCCCTAATTGCTACTCGAATGACCACGGAAGAAATGATTCCTTTATTAGAAGACCTTGATGCTGTAGGTTTCTATTCTTGTGAAGTTTGGGGTGGTGCCACTTTTGATAGTTGTTTGCGTTTTCTAAATGAAGATCCTTGGGAACGATTACGAACCATTCGTAAATACATGCCCAATACAAAATTACAAATGCTATTCCGAGGACAAAACATGCTTGGCTATCGCCATTATGCTGACGATGTAGTAGAAGAATTTATCCTTAAAATGGTTGAAAATGGAATTGACATTATCCGTATCTTCGATGCATTAAATGATATTAGAAATCTAAAAAGTGCTATTAAAGCTGGTAAAAAAACAAAAGCTCATATCCAAGGTTGTATCTCTTTTACAACAGGAGATATTTTTACAATTGAATATTTTGTAAACTATGCAAAAGAATTGGCCAAAGAAGGGGTTGATAGCATCTGTATTAAAGATATGTCTGGATTATTAAAACCTTATTTTGCATATGATTTAGTAACTGCCTTAAAAGAGGTAACCACACTCCCGATCGAAGTCCACTCTCACTTTACTTCTGGACTTGCTGACATGGCGCTTATGAAAGCTGTAGAAGCTGGTGCTGAAATCATTGATACTGCACTTTCTCCTCTTGCCCTTGGCACCTCGCACCCAGCTACTGAAAGTATGGTTGCTGCATTCGCTGATACGCCTTATGATACTGGACTTGATTTAATCAAATTGGATAAAGTGCGTGAAAAAGTACAGGTATTGCGTGACAAGTATTTGGATAATGGATTATTAAATCCAAAGTTACTATCCGTAGATGTCAATGCGTTGATTTACCAAGTACCAGGTGGCATGTTATCAAACCTTGTAAGCCAACTAGCACAAGCAGGAAAAAGTGATAAATTAGAAGAAGTGCTCCGAGAAGTTCCAAGAGTTCGTGCTGATGCTGGTGAACCACCTCTTGTAACACCTACAAGCCAAATCGTAGGCACCCAAGCTGTTTTTAATATTATCTTAGGTGAACGATATAAAATGGTAACAAAAGAATTTAAGGGGATTATACGAGGAGACTATGGCCATTGTCCTATGCCCATTTCCGATGAATTTAGAAAGAAGATTATTGGAGATGAAACGGTTATAACTTGTCGCCCAGCAGATCTCATTGAACCAGAACTAGAAAAAATTCGCAAAGAAATCCCAAGCGAGTTACTAAAACAAGAAGAAGATATTCTTAGCTATGCCCAATTTGGTCCTGTTGCGCTAAAATACTTCGAATATAGAAACAATCCAATCATTGAATCAAAAGAAGATGAGATCCAGACCATAGTTGTGAATGGCCACTAAAATAAACACATATAGAATCCGTCATTCCACTTAATGACATTAATTCTATATGTGTTTTCTGTTGATTTAAAACATTTTTCTTACATGGAAACAATGAGGTGCTCGTTCAAATTATAAAATACGATATTAGGATCAAAGTATAGACTTATATGGTTGCAAAGGGGGTATTCAACTGCATGCATGATTCCTTATATTCCTTAGGTGACAATCCTGTATGTTTTCGAAAAACTCTACTAAAATATAGTGGATCGCTATATCCTAAAAAATATGCTACATCTGAAATATTTTTATCTTCTAACAACAACATTGATTTCGCTTTTTCAATACGAATATCCGTAAGAAATTTTAGTGGTGCCATATTGGTAATATCTTTAAATAAATGAGCAAAATAATCCTTACTAATTCCACAAAACTCAGCCATTTGCTGCACATTCCACTGTCTTCTATAATTTTGATTGAGATGGATAATCAATCGATCAATTTCAAAACTATTCTCGTGAGCCGTTCGATCTAATTCTAAAATACGGTTAATATTTAATAAAAGACGTTGAAAATTAAGCGCTGTTAAGTCTTCAAATCCTGGCTTTTTAAGTTGTAATTCCAATATCATGTCTTGATAAATGTTCTTAATATGAACATCAACACCAACCATCTCCGTTTTAATATTATATTTATGCAATATAGCTTCACAATCAAATCCTGTAAAATGTATCCAATAAATCCCCACCTTATCTTTTGCTTTGTACTTGTAAATTTGTGGCTCATGTGGACGGTACAAAATAAACGTACCTGCACGACATTCTTTCCATTTCCCTCCTATTTTAAAATATCCTTTTCCTGCATGTATATAGATCAGCTGATAATCATTACGTCCGCATCTACGATTGATCACTGCATCTTGAGTTTTAAATGATTGATATCCACAGCAGTTAATACTAAGGGATTTATGACAATCCATGAAACCATTTTCATTTCGATAATCTCTTAAATGTCCAGAAATATCAATCATAACCTCTCCTCCTATAGCAGTATTGTCCATATCCTTAACAGATTTTCCCATGGAAAACCACGCTTCATTCTTTTACAATCATATCATATCAACACAAGGAGGTCAAAGAAAAACAATGAAAAAACAAGTAGTATTACTTATGACGGATACTACCCGCAAAGATATGGTTGGATGCTATGGAAATTCTAGAATGATTACACCAAACCTTGATCGCCTAGCAAGTGAAGGCATCCGCTATGAGAATGCATATACCTGCCAGCCTGTATGTGGACCTGCTAGAAGTGCCTTGTTTACAGGAACATTTCCGCACACCAATGGTGCTGTTACAAACTCCATCGCATTAGGGGACAATGTAAAGACCATTGGACAAAGACTCACAGATAACAACATCCCTTGTTCCTATATTGGCAAGTGGCATCTAGATGGTGGGGATTACTTTGGTTTAGGTCGCTGCCCTGAAGGTTGGAATTCAAAATATTGGTATGATATGAAATGTTATCTAGAAGAACTAACAGATGAGGAACGTGTAAAATCCAGAAAATCCGAAAGTTCATATGAAGAAACCATGTCAGAGGATTTTACTTATGCCCATCGTTGCTCCAATCGAGCTTTAGATTTCTTAGACTCTCATCATGAAGAAGATTTCTTTTTAGTTGTGTCTTATGATGAGCCACATGGCCCTAGCTTGTGCCCAGCACCATATAATACTATGTATGATAATTTTAAGTTTGATGACAACCCTAATTTCCAAGATGATTTGCGCACAAAACCTTTGATGCAACAACTTTGGGCTGGTGATTCTATTGATGCTAGCATGGAAGAGTTAAATCGTCCATCCAAACAACTATCCTTATTTCTTGGATGCAATTCCTTTGTAGATTATGAAATTGGCCGTGTCATTGATAAAATTAATGAATTAGTACCTGATGCGCTTGTAATCTTCACTTCAGATCATGGAGATATGTTAGGAGCCCATCGCCTACAAACCAAAAACGCTTGCGCCTACAAAGAGGTGGCGAATATACCTCTAATTATCCGAGGTGGTGAACAAGGCAAAGTCATTACAGAGCCTGCTTCCCATATCGATATCGTTCCTACTA
>CAYJKD010000125.1:0-8285 GCA_964370595.1 uncultured Lachnospiraceae bacterium | reverse complement strand
ATTATCGGAAAACTAATTCCAGCAGGTACAGGTATGAAGCGTTATCGTTCAGTAAAACTTGATACAGACAATATGGAAGAAGAAGAATTATTGTTTGTAGACGACGCCTTCGAATTAGAAGATGGAGAAGAACTAGGTTTAGTAGATCTTTCAGAGATGGAAATGGAAGATTACGATGAAGAAGAAATTTTACTAGATGAAGAAAACGAAGAAGTATAAGAAGGAGGAATTGCAATGAAACACGTAAAAACATTAAATAACAAAAACTTAAAAGAAACAGTGAAAAAAGGTGGTTGTGGTGAGTGCCAAACATCTTGCCAATCAGCATGCAAGACATCTTGTACTGTTGGAAACCAAAGTTGTGAGAACACAAATAGATAATGAATTGTCATCAATAAGGTGAGGCAGAAGAAAATCCCCTATGGTCTTAGAGTATAGGGGGTTTTCTATTAGAGTAGGAGAATAAAGTGATACATCAGTATAAAAATAATGGTTATAATATTATTATGGATATCAATAGTGGGGCAATTCATGTAGTAGATGAAATGACTTATGATGCCATTGCTTGGTTAAAAGAACGAGTTGTCGATCAGGAAACACCAGAACCGTTGCTAGTAGAAATAAAAGAAGAGTTGATAGAAACATTTAAAAAGATATATCCTGTAAATGAGTTAGAAGAAACATTAGAAGAGATTGAAACATTAATTTTAAACGAAGAATTATTTACAAAAGATACCTATCAAGAATATGTGATGGACTTTAAAAAACGTAAAACAGTAGTAAAAGCGCTTTGTTTACACATTGCTCATGATTGTAATCTAGGATGTAAGTATTGTTTTGCAGAAGAGGGTGAGTACCACGGACGAAGAGCACTTATGAGTTATGAAGTGGGGAAAAAAGCCATTGATTTCTTGATTGCAAATTCTCAAAACAGAAGAAATTTAGAAATTGATTTCTTTGGTGGAGAGCCACTTATGAATTGGAAAGTGGTAAAGCAATTAGTGGAATATGGACGCTCTTTAGAGGAAGCTCATAATAAAAACTTTCGATTTACATTAACAACCAATGGAATGCTATTAAATGATGAAGTGATTGAATTTGCGAATAAAGAGATGAGCAATGTGGTTCTTAGTCTGGATGGAAGAAAAGAAGTCAATGACTTCATGCGTCCAACGAGGAATGAAAAAGGAAGTAGTTATGACATCATTGTTCCTAAGTTCCAAAAATTGGCAGAAAGTCGAAAAGGAAAAGATTACTATATTCGAGGGACATTTACTCGATATAATCTTGATTTTGCAGAAGATGTTCTTCATTTTGCAGACTTAGGATTTGATCAAATTTCTGTAGAACCAGTAGTTGGAAAAGAGGAAGATCATTACTCCATTCGAGAAGAGGATTTACCAAAGGTACTTAAGGAGTATGATAAACTTGCAAAAGCATATATCCAAAGAAAAAAAGAAGGAAGAGGATTTAACTTCTTTCATTATATGATAGATTTAGACCAAGGTCCTTGTGTTGCAAAACGTCTATCAGGATGTGGGTCTGGAACAGAATACTTAGCTGTAACTCCTTGGGGGGATCTCTATCCATGTCATCAATTTGTAGGGCAAGAAGAATTTCTAATGGGTACAGTCGATACAGGTGTTGTAACAGTGGAATTACGAGATGAATTTAAACTATGTAATGTGTATGCAAAAGATAAGTGTAGGGATTGTTTTGCAAGATTTTATTGCAGTGGAGGATGTGCAGCAAATTCACAAAACTTCCATGGAACAATAACAGATGCATATGATATCGGATGCGAGATGCAAAAGAAGAGAATTGAATGTGCAATTATGATTAAGGCAGCATTAGCTGACGAAGAATAGGAGAAAACGCATGAACAATACCAAATTAAAAGCTGGTTTGGCATTTGTATTTTTGCTAGCTTGTGTAGGTGTATTTGGATTTTTTGGATATGATTCTATGTCTGATATCAAACTAGGACTAGATTTAGAAGGCGGTGTTAGCATTACTTATGAAACCGTAATAACAGATCCTACAGATGAAGAATTATCAGATACAATTTATAAATTGCAACAAAGAGTACAAGCTTATAGCACGGAAGCTGAAGTGTATCAAGAAGGGTCAAATCGGATCAATATTGATATTCCAGGTGTATCAGATGCAAATGCAATTTTAGAGGAACTTGGAAAACCAGGTTCACTTGTATTTACCGATTCAGAAGGTAAGGTACTTATGACTGGAGACCAAGTAGCTTCAGCAAAGGCAGGTATTATTGATGATAATACAGGAAATCCTAGTTATATTGTAGAGTTAACATTAACAGATGAAGGTACCGTTAATTTTGCAACTGCAACGGAAGAAAACATTGGAAAAAACATTGCGATTATATATGATGGAGAAATCTACTCGAATCCAATTGTAAACCAAGTTATAACTGGAGGGAAATGTTTTATTGATGGAATGGCAAGTTATGAAGAAGCTGAAAATCTTGCTTCTACCATTCGAATTGGTTCCCTATCTTTAGAATTACAAGAGTTACGCTCTAATGTAGTAGGAGCAAAGTTAGGTGAAACTGCAATTGAAACAAGCTTATTAGCAGGAATGATTGGATTTGCAATTGTTGTTCTTTTTATGATTTTGGTTTATCGAATTCCTGGACTTGCTGCTTCCATTGCATTATGTCTCTATGTAGGTTTGATTTTAATTCTATTAGTGGCATTTGAAGTTACACTGACACTCCCTGGTATTGCAGGTATTGTGCTATCCATTGGTATGGCCGTAGATGCCAATGTTATTATCTTTACACGTATCAAAGAAGAAATTGGTCTTGGAAATACGGTTCATGGTGCAATAAAAGCAGGTTTTTCTAAAGCATTATCAGCAATACTTGATGGTAATATTACAACACTCATTGCAGCCGCAGTTCTTTATTTTAGAGGCTCTGGTTCAGTAAAGGGGTTTGCTGCCACACTAGCAATTGGTATTGTACTTTCTATGTTTACAGCACTTACCATTACAAAAGGCGGATTATATGCATTTTATTACATGGGATTTGATAATCCTAAATTCTTTGGGCGTAAGAAAGAGAGAACACCATTTGATTTTGTTGGAAAGAAAAAAATTGCATTTATAATCTCAATTGCGCTGATTGTAGTTGGTTGGGTTGGAATGGGAATGAATGGATCTCAAACAGGAAATATATTAAATTATGGAATGGACTTTACAGGGGGAACATCTACGAATGTTACCTTCCTTGAAGATATGACATTGGAAAGAATTTCTACAGAAGTAGTACCAGTTGTAAAAGATGCAACAGGTGCAAGTGATGTTCAAACTCAAAAAGTTACAGGAACCAATGAAGTGATTATCAAAACAATGACACTTGATGTGGCACAAAGAGAAGCACTTACTGTAGCTATGGTTGATAACTTTGGAGTTGAAAAAGAATTGATTACTGCAGAGAGTATCTCTGGAGCAGTTAGTGATGAGATGAAGCAAGATGCAATTATTGCAGTGCTTCTTGCTACTGTATTTATGCTTCTCTATATTTGGATGAGATTCCAAGATATCAATTTTGCAACGAGTGCAGTGCTTGCATTAATCCATGATGTATGTGTGGTCCTTACGTTTTATGCCCTACTTCGTTGGTCAGTAGGATCTACATTTATCGCATGTATGTTAACGATTGTTGGTTACTCCATTAATGCTACGATTGTTATTTTTGATCGAATTCGTGAAAATATGAGAGAGCGTACAGATGTTCAAACATTAGAAGATATTGTAAACTTAAGTATTACTCAAACATTTACCAGAAGTATTAATACTTCCTTTACAACATTTGTAATGGTGCTAATTTTATACATATTAGGAGTATCATCGATTCGAGATTTTGCACTTCCACTCATGGTAGGTATTGTGGCAGGTACATATTCTTCGGTATGTGTAACAGGAAGCTTATGGTATATGCTTACAAAGGCAAAAGAAAAGCGTAGGGAGCTCAGAGGAGACGTTGACGAGGATTAAGATATGAAATATGAAATTATTGCTACAGAAGGGAATGCGAAAAGCGCCCAAGTAGAGACGGTGCATGGAACAATCCAAACACCAGTATTTATGAATGTAGGAACCGTTGCAGCAATAAAAGGCGCAGTTTCTACGGATGATTTAAAAGAGATAAAAACACAGGTACAGTTATCAAATACGTATCATCTCCATGTTCGAACAGGGGATCCATTGATTAAAAAATTTGGTGGTCTTCATAAATTTATGCATTGGGATCGTCCAATCTTGACAGATTCAGGTGGATTTCAGGTGTTTTCACTTTCGAATTTAAGAAAGATTAAAGAAGAAGGTGTTTATTTTCACTCACATATTGATGGGAAGAAAATCTTTATGGGACCGGAAGAAAGTATGCAAATTCAGTCTAACTTAGGGTCTACAATTGCTATGGCATTTGATGAATGCCCAGCGAGTACACATGAACTTGCTTATATTCAAACATCAGTTGATCGTACGACACGTTGGTTAGAGCGTTGTCAACTTGAAATGGCACGTTTAAATAGCTTAGACGATACGGTTAATCCAAATCAGTTATTATTTGGAATTAATCAAGGTGGAGTAATCGATGATGTTCGAGTGAACCATGCAAAGACGATTTCAGATATGAATTTGGATGGATATGCAGTAGGTGGATTGGCAGTGGGAGAAAGTCATGAACAGATGTATCACATCTTAGATGTGACAGTTCCTCATCTTCCAAAGAATAAGCCAACATATCTTATGGGAGTTGGTACTCCTGCCAATATTTTAGAAGGGGTTGAGCGAGGAATCGATTTCTTCGATTGTGTTTACCCATCAAGAAATGGACGTCATGGTCACGTATATACTAATTTCGGTAAGTTGAATTTATTTAATTTAAAATTTGAGTTAGATGATCGCCCTATTGAAGAGGGATGTAATTGTCCTGCGTGTCGTTCTTATAGTAGGGCATATATTCGCCATCTGCTTAAAGCAAAAGAAATGCTAGGAATGAGGCTTTGTGTCTTGCATAATTTGTATTTTTATAATACAATGATGGAGGAGATTCGTGAAGCGATCCGAGATCAACGTTTTGCATCTTATAAAGCAGATAAGCTTGAAAAAATGGCTTCTAATTCCAAATAAGATTAACAAAGGGGAAAATCCCCAAAATAAGGAGGAACTTAATCATGATTTTAGCAACAGCACCAGTAGCAGGTGGTATGTCTCCTGTACTATTGATCGGTTATGTGATTTTCTTCTGTGGAATCATGTATTTTATGGCAATTCGCCCACAGAATAAGGAAAAAAAGAGAATGCAAGAATTGCTAGCTACAATAGCAATCGGCGATAGTGTATTGACAAGCAGTGGTTTTTATGGAAATATTATTGACATGACAGATGATACTGTTATTATCGAATTTGGTAATAATAAAAACTGTCGTATTCCGATGCAAAAACAAGCAATTGTTCAAGTAGAAAAAGCAGAATAATAGAAAACCCCTAATACGAATTCATCTCCTTTTGGAGCGATTTGCATTAGGGGTTATTTTTATTTTATAATTGAGAAACCATTAATATACTTTATCCGTGCGGAATTTGCGAGCAAGGTAAACGAATGGGGTATCAAGTAAACTAGTAGCAATAAATATTACATAAGAAGCGATTGTTATGTTGATTATGGTAGAAATGTCATAAGTACCCCAAAATGCTCCAAAGCTAAATAGAATGCTATTTAATAATTGTGAAAACAAGGTAGATAAGTTATTTCGAAGAAATAGATATTTTTTATTGTCTCCGAAGATTTTGGAAGTTTTTTTCCAAATGGTATGATAGAGCCAAACATCAAAAAACTGACAAAATGCGTATACAGAAACGCCAACGATCATGAAGCGAGGTGTATTAGCAAATACTTGTTGCATATGTGGCATAATTACATCATTCGGGCTTGGGGTTACAAGAAACCAAAGTCGAGAGAGGACAATAAACGTAATATTTGCTAAAATTCCAATGGTAACGGCTTGGTTTGCTGATTTCTTATCATGATTTTCTGACAAGATATCTGTAACAAGGAAGGTAGAAGCGAATAATACATTTCCAAGGGTTTGCTCCATACCAAACGCATGAATTAAAATAGGAACTTCTATATTTGCGATGATGGTAGCAATTGCGGACCAAACAAAAAGTCCAGTTTTTCCTAAGATTTTATAGAAGGCAAAAACCATTCCATAAGATAGGACCAGTGAAAGAATTAATACGTACTCATTTTGCATTGGTTGTTACTCCTCCTACGCCAAAGGCGGTATTTTCCATTAAGATGTCTACTCGTATATTGTCTTTGTACTTAGGATAAACTTCAGTGGCAAAGTGCTCAATAACACGAGGGTCTGGTTTAATTGGCATACCATTTTCTTGCATGATATTGACACAAACACGTTGAAAATGCTCCAATCCTGTTTCAATTTCCCAGATCATGGATTCTACTGTTTGTCCAGGGACTCCTAATAATAAACAGCATTCATCAAAATACTTAGCGATATTTTCTGGCTTTTCTTCATCAATTCCTTTCGAGAAATAGCTTTCACGAAAGAGGTAATCAAAACTTTCCACCCCAATTTTGATAATAACAGTAATACCTAGAGCGCGAAAATGTTCTTTGAGTGGTTTTACTGCATCGCGGTTATTCCAATGACATTCAAAATGTAGCTCCTTAATCTGATTTTGTAAACAAGTCTCTTGAATTAAATTCATCGTGTCACTTGATAACTCCGTAAAGCTACCAGAGTTGATCACTTCTAGTTTCGAATAAATACCAGTAACTTTTTTTAATTCCACTCGGTTTCGTTCATAATTATCTATTTGATCTCTTGAGCTATCTAAATGATAATCACAGAAACGGCATTTTCTCCAAGTACATCCGCTTCCGCGAAGTAGTACAATTTCCCGCTTGTTTTTCTCTTCAATTACCGAGTAACGGCTATTAATTTCATTATCCATATATGTGTTCCTTTCTGATTTAAGGTATCTAAATCAAACAAAAAAACTCCCTTAGTGTACACTAAGGGAGTCAAATCATATAAACTTTAATTGCATACAAATCAAATCTATCAATGATAGATGATACAAAAGTCGATTTTGACATACCCTAGTTTTTTTTATAGACAGGATGGATTTCGAACTGTCTTTTATTATCAGGGTATATGATATCATAGTGGGTGTATGAGGTCAAGTTAAATTTATCGACTCCATCTTCCAGAAGCTCCACAAGGTAGAACTAAACCAGTTTCTTTTACAGGTAAACCGATTTCTTGAGATTCTACTTGTCCGCCGTATTTGCTTCCGATTTCTGTAGAAATCATATAGGTTAAAACAGAGGGAGCTAGGCCAGTGGTATAGGAGTTAATCAAAAAGAATAAAGGATCTTTTGAGAGTAGTCCAGCACATAACTTGACAAAAGGATAAATCGAGTCTTCAATTTTCCAAATTTCGCCCTTTGGTCCTCTTCCATAAGAAGGAGGATCCATAATAATTGCATCATAAGTGTTTCCACGACGAAGCTCTCGCTCTACAAATTTAACACAATCATCTACGAGCCATCGTATTTTGGCTTCGGCTAATCCAGAAGATGCAGCATTTTCTTTTGCCCAAGCTACCATTCCTTTTGAGGCATCAACATGGGTTACTTCTGCCCCTGCAAGTGCAGCTGATAAAGTGGCACCTCCAGTATAAGCAAATAAGTTCAATACTTTAATGGGACGATTAGCTTCTCTAATTTTATTTGAAAACCAATCCCAATTTGTTGCTTGTTCTGGGAATAAACCAGTGTGTTTAAAACTAAATGGCTTTAATTGGAACGTTAATCCATGATAATCAATGGACCATTGTTCAGGAAGATTGAAAAACTCCCACTCACCACCACCTTTTGCACTTCTGTGATAATGACCATTATGTCGTGTCCAACCCTTGTGATTTTTTTGAGTGTTCCATATTACCTGAGGATCAGGACGGACCAATAGATACTCTCCCCATTTTTCTAATTTTTCACCGCTAGAGCAATCAATTACTTGATAGTCTTTCCATGCGTCTGCTATCCACATATATTGTTAACCAACCTTTCAAAAATCGTATTCATCATATTTATTATAAAGGAACAAAAGGTTTTGCGTCAAGTGATAATGAAAGGATTCGTACTTCGTGAGTAATATTCGTTACTGTTCACACTGTCACTAGTCCATGAATTAGTAATAGGAAACGATAGGTTG
>CAYJKD010000124.1:4706-8299 GCA_964370595.1 uncultured Lachnospiraceae bacterium | reverse complement strand
TATTTCTCTCACTTCCATGTAAACTAATTATAATCATCTTAAAAAGAGATACTCCTTTAAGAATATCTCCTTCCAATAACAGACTTACTTGTCCTGAGCTTCAAGACGTTGAAAAACCATATCATATCCATCATTTCCATAATTCAGCGATCGATTCACTCTACTAATCGTAGCAGTTGATGCTCCTGTTTGCTCTGCAATTTCTAAATATGTTTTTTTCTCACGTAACATCTTTGCCACTTCGTACCTTTGTGATAGCGATAACAATTCATTAACTGTACAAACATCCTCAAAAAAAGTATAACATTCCTCTGTGGATTCCAAGGTTAAAATCGCTTGAAACAAATGATCAACTGCATCTATTTTTATTTTTTTACTCATTATAATATACCTCCTAATTTAAAAACAATCTTATGAATTTTCACTCAATAGTAGTTTAACACAGTAAACTTTTAAAGTCTATACTATAATATATTTTTTTATAACATTTGCAATTCCATCATCATCATTAGAAGTAGTAATAAAATCTGCAGCTTGTCGTACAGGGAGTACTGCATTTTCCATTGCTACACCTAATCCTGCATAGCGAATCATCGTTAAATCATTATATCCATCTCCACAAGCTATCATTTGTGAAACATCTAGTCCCAAATGCATTAGCAAGCGTTCTAATGATCGTGCCTTATCAACTCCTTTTGGCATAATCTCTAAAAAATATGGTTCTGACCGATAAACTAAAAAGCCACTACCTAGCTGTGCTTTTATTTTGGGCTCAACAAACGACAAGTAATCCCCATCTTCTACCATCAAAAATTTAGGAACTACAAAGTCAACACTTGACTCTATATTTTCTAATGTTACTGGCTTTAATTTATTAATTTGACATTCCTTCATTACATAAGGTGAAGACGCATCATCTGAAATTATTTCATCATTTCGATAAGTCAAAATAACCACCTTATGTTCTTTTGCCAACTGAACGATCCTCTTATTTTCCTTTAAAGGAATGCTTCTTTCAAAAATAAGTTCTTGTGTTTTGCAGTTTATAATATTTCCTCCATTATAAGAAAGAATGTATCCTCCATACTTCTCTAATTCAAGCTCTTTTGCTAGTGGCATAATTCCATAGGTTGGTCTTCCTGATGCTAATACTACTACAATACCCTTTTCTTGTGCTTGCATCAAAGCTTTCTTTGTCTTAGGTGTAATAATCTTATCACGATTTGTTAATGTTCCATCTAAATCAAGAACTAATACTTTGTACTCCATATTTCTTGTGTACCTTTCTATTTATTGCAAAATACGATTCGCAATATCTCAACTAAAAATTTTTCCTTCTCTATTTTGACATTAAATTCTAATTTCGTCAATCAGTTTTCGAATACTATCAATGCTATAATGTTTGCATATTTTCCCAAAAAAAGAGACACCTTGCATCTGTGCCCCTTCATACTTTACTTTTTATTTACTCATAATCCTTTAAGTACTGTTCCATTGAGCGTGTCATTTCTACTGAAAAATCACTATTGAACTTTCTTTTACAAAAAGCATTCATGTATTCTTCAAACGACCGAATCTCTGCACCTTCTGCTCTCCCAGCTCTCTCTCTCGTTTCATACCCTTGCTTCAATTTCTCTTCTGATAAAACTTCATATTCATTTTCAAAAACATAATATTCTTTCGAAAAACGAGTTGGTTTTTTTCTCTGCTTTTGTGTTTCAGTCGGATATCCGATTACAAGCATTGTGACGGGTATGCAATGGCTTGGAATCTTCAAATAAGACCTCATATCCTCGCAATTTTCCATTACGTCTCCGATATAACAACTTCCAAGTCCTAAGCTTTCTGCTGCAACAACCATATTTTGAGCTGCTATATTCGTATCAGAAACCGCTAGCATCAAATCTCCAACTCCAAGTTTTCGTGGACCTGCTTCTGCTATCTCATAACTTTGATACCATTTTTTTACATCTGCAACAAACACAAACACAAGTGGAGCTTTTGCAATAAATGGTTGGTTATCACATAATTTTGCAAGGGTTTCTTTTCGACCTTGATCTGTAATATCAATGATAGAATAAAGCATCTGACAGCCTGCTGTCGGCGCCTGTGCCGCTGATTCTAGCAAAATATCTTTTATTTGATTTGGTACTTCCTCCTCAGTAAACATTCGAACTGATTTTCTCTCAAACAATCCCTTTATACAGTCATTCACAAAAAAGTCCTCGCATTCTATTTATTAGTGTTCATATATTATATTTGCATTTCCGCCAGAGCTCCAAGAAATCTCCTTACATTCTTTTGTATCATGAACATTATCAGGATTCATAGGACAATCCAAGCAAGGTTCTTCTCTACTGTACAATTTTTTATAGCAAGTTAAAGCTCTTGGATTTATCATCTTCTTTCTTGCAGCTTCATTAGAAAAAATCACTTTATATTGGGATGGTCGAACTACATATATCGCTTCATCAATTGCATCTAAAATAGACATCGCATTTTTCCGATCATCCATATTGTCTTGTAGTAAAAATTGATTAATAATAAAAATACAAAGTCTCTGGCAAATTTCTGCGATATTTTCACAAATCTTATTTGCATCTCTTTCTGAGCTCTCAAACTTTTCGAATCCGATATATCCAAGTAAGATTTTTCCGTGTTTAATTCCAAATAAATAGCGTGTAGTTATCTCAGGAGTACCTATCATCTGTGTATATTCAATATCATCTTGATCTAGTACAACAAAATCTTCATCTTCAAACATTTTATAAATCTTACTAAAATCTAAAAACGATGCCGTTCTAATTGCAGGATGTCTCAGCCCATCTGCATGCTCCCAATTATAAATACATTCAACCAAATAATCTTCATATTTTAGCTTTGTAATATATCCACTAGAAAATGCAAAATGCTCACAAATTAATTGCAACACAGATTGAACTGTATTTTCAGCATCTTTTGATTCATACAATAGATTGAATATATACTCACGCATATTTTCATTAAAGTTTTTTTGTTCAGAGCCGCTACTTTCAATTTCCGTACGAGTGGCTTGATAGATCAATTCTTCTTTTCCAGTATAAAATGCGTAGCCATTTTTCCCTCTAGCCTTTGTATTATATAATGCGATGTCAGCATTTTTATAAATCGTCTCAAAATTTTTATCTTCTTCTGTCGTAGCAATCCCAACACTTGCAGATATTTGAACTGAAACTTCTTTCTGGACATAAAGTTTATTAAATCGTTCACATACTTCTTTCGCACGTTCTTCTAATACTGTAGAATCTCCATAATTTTTTAAAAACACAAAAAACTCGTCTCCACCTACACGGCCAATTACATCACTCTTTTGAAAAATTTGTTTTAGTACATCTGCTAGTTGGGCAATTACAGCATCCCCATACAAATGTCCAAATGTATCATTAATACTTTTAAAATTATCAACATCGATAATCATCAATGCTCCCGTTACCAAATTCGATTTTGGCCCCAAGCATTTTCGTATCAAATCTTCTGTGGTTTTTTTATTAAAAAGCCCTGTCAGTCCATCTTTTTGCCCTAATAATTCTGCTTTTTTCACAAAATCATAAAGC
>CAYJKD010000124.1:3681-4696 GCA_964370595.1 uncultured Lachnospiraceae bacterium | reverse complement strand
CTGTACATAGGAACGAACTCGCGCTTTTACAACATTATCTCGAAAAGGTTTTGTAATATAATCAATCGCACCTAGCTGAAATCCTTTTTCTTCGCTACTCGCATCGTCTAAACCAGTAATAAAAATTACAGGTATCTTTGCATAATCTTCACTAGCCTTCAGCTTTTCGATAATTGCAAATCCATCTAAATCAGGCATAATGATATCAAGCAAAATCAGCTTTGGTTCCATATTCTCTAACAGCTGGAACATTTCCTTTCCACTACTAGCGCACACTACTTCAAATTCATCACTTAGAATTTTCCTAAGAGCCATTTGATTCATTACACTATCATCAACAACTAGAATTGGATCCATATTATCTCCTTATTTTTCATTATATAGCTACACTTACAATATATTCCCTTTTTCTTAAGTAAAATCAATATATACCAATTGCACCCAATGAAAATATCAATGTAAATATATTATCTATAAATATAAAATGCACATACTATCAGCTAATTTATAGTATAGTATATGTGATAATAACTGTCAATATTTTGCCTTTAAGTTCATTGATAATTCTATTATAGAATCATAAACAGGATTCTCAAGATTTATTTGATATACACCGAAGAAATGTTGCACAATTTAAAGAATTGTGTTATTTTATCTATATAACTATTATAATTTTACTTACGAAAGTGAGGTTGGCATGAAAATTAAAAGCCGTCTGCTTCGAATTGTTTTTCTATTTGCCATTATTCCAATTCTATCCTTATCAACCCTATTCCTTAATCTATATGCTGATTCTGCAAAAGAAGTTTTTAAAGATAGTTTACTTATTTCAATCGAAGGAAAACTTAGTGCTTTTATTGCTTTTATTGAAAATGAGCGAAATGATATGACCTATCTCTCTAATATCCCCCAAATGACAACTACAATGGAAAATTATCCAGATATTTCGGAGGGACGCAAAAACAATTTACTTGAGCTATTAGAAGTTCGAAAGAACAGTACTCCTGACATTATA
>CAYJKD010000124.1:0-3671 GCA_964370595.1 uncultured Lachnospiraceae bacterium | reverse complement strand
GAGCCTGATGTAGATGCCCTTAATCAACTTTTTCAAACCATTACTTTTGAAAACGATTTTTACATTTCAGATGTTGAAACAATCCTTATAAATAACGAACGTATTGACCGCATTTATACGATGTTACAAATAACAGATAATGGAAAGGCATCTGGATATTTAGTAAAAGAATATAACCTTAACTTCTTCTATGAAATAAGAGATCTTACTTCACTTTGGACAGATTCAACTTTTTATCTTCTAGATGGTAATCGCAATATTATAGCTGCTACATCTGATACTGAAATCATTCCTAAATTACAAACTTCTTTTAATGAAAGAAGTGACTTTAATAATGCTTATAACAATATTAACTGGGAAGATGCTCCAATCGGTACCATTGAATATCAATTTGATTCTACCAATTACATTACAAGTTATGCACTAGTCCCTTCTACAGACTGGATTATGTACCTAAGTGTTAATCTAGATGAAAATTTTGTCCTCACAGACATCCTTACATCACTTGTTTTATTTGTTATCGTTGTCTGCATTTTTCTGACCATATGTTTTTATTCCTCATTTCACAGCATTATTATGACACCTCTTAACCAACTCGCACTTACATTAAAAACCGTGAGAGAATGTGATGATTATTCTCTTCGGATTGAGCGAGATGAAGTCGATGAATTAGGAGAAATTTTTTATGAAGTAAATACATTATTAAGCCATATTGAAAATAATCATATAAAAGAAATTGCAAAAAATACATTTGAATCCAACATGCTTCAAGGAGCTGTTTTTGATGAAACTGCTCTGCGCACGAATATTATAAAAATCAAGCATACCATTGATCAGTATGTACTACACAAGCGCAGTTGCGCACTGCTTTTAGTCGATTTAGATAACTTCTCACGAATCGACCTAGAGTACGGACGTGCCCATGCAGATATGCTACTCCACCAGTTTCACAATCTTCTAAACGAACAATTTCGCGAACAAGATATTGTTGTCCACTTAGGCCAAGATGATTTTTTAATTTTAATAACAAATACATCTGATTTACCAATTATTACCAAGAAGGCGCGAATCATATGTAGCCTACCAGAATCTTTATCCAGTGAACAAGTATACCGATTAAACTTAACAGCTAGCGTGGGAATCGCACTTTGCCCAGAAGGTGGCACAAACTACGATTCATTATACGAAAATGCGAAGAAGGCCTTATATGATGCTAAGACATCTGGTAAATTTTGTGCTTGCTATTATTAACTTTAAAACCAAAAGAGTGGCTATCCTTAGATTACTATGGATGCCACTTCTTTTATAACATTACTATTTTACATATTCTAAAAAGAAAAATTATTTGTAGTTAACAATTGAACCGAAATCTGGCTTTAAAGAAGCTCCGCCTACAAGTCCACCGTCAATATCTGCTTGTGCAAATAGTTCAGGAGCACTAGAAGCCGATACAGAGCCACCATATTGGATTCGAATTGCTTCTGCTGTAGGAGCGTCATAAATCTCTCCAATACACACACGAATTGCTGCACAAACCTCTTGTGCTTGTTCAGTTGTTGCAACGACACCAGTTCCGATTGCCCAAATTGGTTCGTAAGCAATAACTGTTTCTTTCGCTTGATCTGCAGTAACATTTTGGAATGCAATCTTAATTTGTTGACGCACCCACTCAATTGTCACACCTTGCTCTCTTTGTGTTAGACTTTCTCCACAGCAAACAATTGGTGTAATTCCATGTTCAATTGCTTTTAACACTTTTTTATTAATTATCTCATCTGTCTCTGCAAAATACTCTCTTCTTTCTGAGTGACCAATGATAACAAATTTTACTCCCGCATCAACTAACATCGCTGGAGAAATTTCCCCTGTATATGCTCCATTTTCTTCATAGTACATATTCTCAGCACCAATATTGATATTCGATCCTTTTGCAGCTTCCATTGCTGGAATGATATCAATTGCTGGTACACAAAATACAACATCTACTTCATCACTTGCTACAAGTGGTTTTAACTCATTTACTAATGACACTGCTTGTGATGGTGTCATATTCATTTTCCAGTTTCCTGCAATAATTTTTCTTCTAGACATGTCCCGTCTCCTTTGAAATTAAATTTACTTATTATCTGCTGCTGCAACTCCAGGTAGCTCTTTTCCTTCCAAGAATTCAAGAGAAGCTCCACCACCAGTTGAAATATGAGTCATTTTATCAGCAAATCCTAATCTTTTAACAGCGTTTACCGAGTCTCCTCCACCAATTACAGTTGTTGCATCTGAAAGCTCTGCAACTGCGCGGCAAATCTCTAATGTACCATCAGCAAAGTTAGAGAATTCAAATACTCCCATAGGACCATTCCATACAACTGTCTTAGCGCCATCAAGTGCTTTTTTATAAAGTTCAATTGTTTTTGGTCCAATATCAAATCCAGAACAACCAACTTCAATTGTTTCAACAATTTTTCTTTCTGTATCATTAGAGAATTCTTTTCCTTGTACGTGATCAATAGGAAGTAATAGATTTACTCCTTTTTCTTTTGCTTTGTTGATCATCTCTAATGCATAGTCAAGCTTATCTTCTTCACAAAGAGAATTTCCAATTTCATTTCCTTTTGCTTTATCAAATGTATAAGCCATTCCACCACCGATGATTAAAGTATCCACTTTATCTAGTAGGTTATTAATTACGTTGATCTTATCAGAAACTTTAGCTCCTCCTAAGATTGCTACGAATGGACGAACTGGATTTTCAACTGCTTCACCTAAGAACTTAATCTCTTTTTCCATTAAGTATCCAACAACGTTTTCCTTACAACATTTTGCCACACCAACGTTTGAGCAGTGTGCACGATGTGCTGTTCCAAATGCGTCATTTACAAAAACTTCACTTCCGCAAAGTGCTGCCAATTCTTTCGCATAAGCTTCTGCAGCTTCATCTTTTCCATATTTTGTTTCTTCTACACGATAACGTGTATTTTGAAGAAGTAATACTTCGCCTTCTTGCAACTCTTCTGCCATTTTAATGGTTGTTTCTCCAGTAACCTTTGCATCATCTGCAAATTTAACTGTAACTCCTAATCTCTCTGCTAATGCAGGTGCAACTGGCGCTAAGCTAAGTTCTGGAACAGGCTCACCTTTTGGTTTTCCGAGATGTGAACAAAGAATAACCTTTGCACCTTGATCTAATAATTTTTTAATTGTTGGGATTGCGCCATCGATACGATTGTAGTTTTGAATCACACCTTCTTTTAAAGGTACATTAAAGTCGCAACGCACCAATACTTTTTTTCCTTTTAAATCACTTAAATTATCAACTGTTCTTTTATTTAACATGAGGATCCCTCTTTCTATTCATTTTCATAAAAAGGACCCGGCCCAAAAGACCGGACCCTTCTTGAGTCATTACTTTATTTGATACTTATGCTAAGTCAGCAAAGTATTTGATTGTACGAACCATTTGGCTTGTATATGAATTTTCATTATCATACCAAGAAACAACTTGTACTTGATATAAATCTTCTCCGATTGGAGAAACCATTGTTTGAGTTGCATCGAATAATGAACCATATGTCATTCCGATAACATCTGAAGAAACGATTTCTTCTTCTGTATATCCAAAAGATGCAGATGCAGATGCTTTCCTAGCTGCATTGATTGACTCTTTTGTTACATCG
>CAYJKD010000123.1:0-8331 GCA_964370595.1 uncultured Lachnospiraceae bacterium | reverse complement strand
CATCAAATACTTATATACGGAGAAACGAGGAATAGTAAATGGAGAAATTAGTCTTAATTGACGGACATAGTATATTAAATCGTGCATTTTATGGCGTACCTGATTTAACAAATCAAGAAGGTTTGCACACAAATGCAGTTTACGGTTTTCTCAATATCATGTTTAAAATTTTAGAGGAAGAAAAAGCAAATTATTTAGCAGTTGCATTTGATTTAAAAGCACCTACTTTTCGCCATATAAAATACGCGGAATATAAAGGCACAAGAAAACCTATGCCTGAAGAATTAAGACAACAAGTTCCACTAATAAAAGAAGTATTAACTGCTATGCAAATCCCAATTATGTGTTTAGAAGGTTATGAAGCAGATGATATTTTAGGAACAGTTGGAAAAGAAGCTGCTCATAATGGATATGAGGTATCCATTATCTCTGGAGATCGTGACCTCCTTCAGCTTTCAGAGGAACATATCAAAATAAGAATCCCAAAAACATCAAAAGGAAGTACGATTATCAAAGATTATTATCCGAAAGATGTTGAAGCTGAATATTTAGTAACTCCCACTGCTTTTATTGATGTAAAAGCACTTATGGGAGATGCTTCCGATAATATCCCTGGAGTTCCATCCATTGGTGAAAAAACAGCTACTGCCTTGATTCAATCATATCAAACCATCGAAAATGCATTTGCCCATGTAGATGAAATCAAACCACCTCGTGCACAAAAAGCATTAAGAGAACATTATGACCTTGCTGTTTTAAGCAAAGACCTTGCCACAATTTGTACAACAGCCCCCTTTACTTTATCTATGGATGATGCAAAGATTGAAAATCTATATACCCCTGAGGCATATGACTATATCAAGCGTTTAGAATTTAAGTCCTTATTAAAGCGCTTTGAAAATGATCAAAACGCAGAAACCAACACGATAAAACAACTAATCAAAACGGTTTCTGATTTCACAGAAATTGAAGAAATTTTACAGCGTGCCTCACAAGCAAAGGAGCTTGGACTTTCTCTTCTACAAGAAAAAGGGCGTTTATATGGTTTTTCTATCTCCTTTGAAGATGATTTCATTTATGTGATTACCCTAGGTGGGTTTATTACAGAAGCCTACTTAAAAGAATCCTTACGGATGCTATGTACAGGCAATTCGATAGTTGGTATCTTCCACTTAAAAGATTACCTTCCTATACTCAATCTTGATTACAATGAACAAACACGTGATATTTCAATTGGGGCTTACTTACTCTATCCGATGAAAGACACCTATGAATATGATGATATCGCTAGAGATTATCTTGATTTAACCTTACCACAGAGAAAAGAATTATTGGGAAAGCACACATTATTACAAGCATATTCTGATGACACATTAAAAAATCTAGCCTTTGAATCCATAGGATATGAAGCTTATGTTGCCAAGAAAGCCTTATCGGTTCTTGAAAATTCCTTATCTAGTGAAGAAATGTTATCTCTTTATTTAGATATTGAAATGCCCCTCATATATAGCTTATACCATATGGAACAAGAAGGTATTCGAATCAACCGAGAAGAATTGCACCAGTATGGAAGTGAGCTCATGGTAAAAATCAAGCAATTAGAAACTGAAATCCTTGAAGAAGCTCAAGTGGAATTTAACATTAATTCTCCGAAACAACTAGGAGAGGTGTTATTTGATACCCTAAAACTGCCGCATGGGAAAAAGACTAAAACTGGATATTCAACTTCAGCTGATGTACTCGAAAAACTTGCTCCTGAATATCCTGTTGTAAGAAATGTTTTAGAATATCGTCAATTAAGTAAATTAAATTCAACCTATGCTCAAGGTTTGGCAAACTACATTGAAGAAGACGGACGTATCCATGGAACATTCAACCAAACCATTACTGCTACTGGACGAATTAGCAGTACAGAGCCGAATTTACAGAATATCCCCATTCGAATGGAACTTGGAAGAGCCATTCGAAAAGTATTTGTCCCAAAAGATGGGTGTGTATTTATTGATGCTGATTATTCTCAAATCGAACTTCGCATCTTATCACATATGTCTAGTGATGAACGCTTGATCAGCGCATATCGTAATGCTCAAGATATCCATACTATTACTGCTTCAGAAGTATTTCACACACCCCTTGAGGAAGTAACACCCCTTCAACGCAGAAATGCAAAAGCAGTTAACTTCGGCATTGTATATGGAATCAGTGCATTCGGATTAAGCGAAGATTTGAGCATTTCTAGAAAAGAAGCAAACGAATATATCGAAAAATACTTCGAAACATATCCCCAAGTGAAGCAGTTTCTTGACCAATTAGTCGCACAAGGAAAAGAACAAGGTTATGTATCTAGCATGTTTCATCGAAAACGTCCTATTCCAGAGCTGAGCTCTTCTAACTTTATGCAACGTTCATTTGGAGAACGTGTAGCAATGAACTCGCCAATCCAAGGTACTGCTGCGGATATAATGAAAATTGCCATGATTTCTGTTGATAAAGAATTAAGAAAAAGAAAGTTAAAATCAAGAATCGTATTACAAGTTCATGATGAATTACTTATAGAGGCACCAATAGAAGAGCAAGAAGAAGTAACATTGCTTTTAGTTGAAAAAATGAAACATGCGGCAAATCTCTCTGTCGCTTTGGAAGTAGAGGCACATATCGGTGTTAATTGGCTTGATGCCAAATAATTTATAACTAACTTTAGAAAGGGTCTAATATCAAATGAGCACAGATCAAATTATCACATCTCCTTTAATGGATGATAGATTCAACGTTATGAGTTATCCACAATTTTTAACAGACTTAAAAGAAAAAAAGTTCAAAAAAATGAGTATGACCGAAATAGTCAATGCTGATATGATGATTGCTACATTTGGTGAAGAGCGTTATAATCGAACCTGCAGTGATATTTTAGCTACTGGAAATATAGCGTATAAACAACTCGGTTTAGATCATATCATCCATGTTTACTGTCATAATTATAAAAGTTTTATGGCTGTTGCCAATGATGATATCAGCGATGAAGATTTCAAAAATCTTATGAAAGGTTTTTACGAACAATATGAATTAGCCAATGCAAAAAAAACTGGACTTGGAGGCGTATCACGCTTTGTCCTAGTATTCGGAGATGATTTGATTGACCGTGGAAAAAGTGCCTTGTACTTAAATAGAGGCACACAAATAAACTTTATTATCGCTACCGACGAAAAAGAACGCCTCGCTTCAAAAACAGAGCATAGTCTAAGAATATTAGACTTACTTAATCATGCGATTAGCAATGATACCATTATTCCCTTCTATCAAGGTATTCACAATAACCAAACTAATTCTATCACAAAATATGAAGCACTTATGCGTGTTTACGATGAAGATGGTAATGTTTGTCCTCCTGGGATATTTCTCGAAGAGTCAAAAAGATTAAAACTATATCTAACAATCAGCAAAATCATGCTTCACAAAGCTCTCAAAGATTTTGAAGAATCGTCCTTAGAATTAGGACTTAATATATCTCTTTTTGATATTCAGTCTGCTGATTTTCGAATTTGGTTTTTAGAGCGGATAAAACAACATCCAAATCCTACTAATATAACCATTGAATTTGTGGAAACTGAAAACTACAATAACAACTCAGAATTGATTGATTTTCTAAATGATGTTCGTAATATTGGTTGTAAAATTGCAGTCGATGATTTTGGTGTAGGATTTGCAACCTATTCTTCCATTATCTCATTGAAACCAGATATTATCAAAGTTGATGGGGATATCATAAAGAATTTAATAAAAAATCAAGAAAATAAACTTATTCTTGATTCCATCTGCTATATGGCTCGCCTTATCCATTCCAAAGTTGTTGCAGAGTATGTAGAAAATGAAGAAATACAGAAAATTGTAATGAAACATAACATCAACTATTCTCAAGGATATCACTTTGCAAAACCAGAGCCACTAAAAAACTTAACTATTATTTAGTGCTCGTTCCCTTTACTATACTATTTACTTTCTAGCGTATTACACCTATTTATCTCATGCTTAAATCGGTTAAACATCTAAATAAATCGTTCTAGCTCTCGGCTAGAATTATGGAGAATAATAATGAATGAAAATAAAATGGGGACCCAAAAGGTCCCTAAACTAATCTTTACAATGGCATTTCCTGCCATCATTTCCATGTTGATACAAGCCATGTACAATATTGTAGATAGTTTCTATGTATCAAATTATAGTGCTGATGCCTTTACTGCTATCTCATTTGTATTTCCAATCCAAATGATTATCATTGCAGTTGGTGTAGGTACTGGCGTGGGAGTTAATTCTTTGATTGCAAGAAGACTAGGGGAAAAACGGATAGAGGATGCAAAAAATGTAGCAATTCATGGGATTTTACTCGCAATACTAAGTGGTTTTGTCTCATTACTTGTTGCACTCTTATTTACCAAATCATTTTATAAATTGTTTGATATGTCCCCTACTACCTATGAAATGTCTAGTACCTATACCTATATTGTCCTAGGCTGTTCCGTTTTTTGTTTTATTTCAATTGTAATTGAAAAAATATTCCAAGGTACAGGTAATATGATATACCCAATGATCTTTAATCTACTAGGAGCCATTATTAATATCATTCTTGACCCCATTTTAATCTTCGGACAACTTGGGTTTCCTGAAATGGGAATTACAGGTGCTGCCGTTGCTACAATTATTGGTCAGTTTAGCGCTATGGCTTTAGCAATTTTTTTCTATTTAGGAAAGAAAAACATACTAAAACTGTCAATAAACAGTTTTTCCTTTCAACGGAGTTATATCATTGACATTTATCGCGTTGGTTTTCCTGCTATTGTTATGCAGTCAGTATCCTCTATACTAACCGCTTGCTTAAACTCAATTTTAGCAAACTTTTCGGAAGATGCAGTCGCAGTATTGGGGATTTATTTTAAATTGCAAAGTTTTGTATTTATGCCAGTTTTCGGATTGATGCAAGGATTTCTTCCTGTTATTGGATATAATTATGGAGCGCAAAATCCTGCACGAATTAAACAAGCTTTCATAGTAACCCTTAGTGCAACTTTTGGTATTATGGCTTTTGGTGTTGCTTTATTCAACATCGCACCTGGTGCTCTCGTGTCTATTTTTCAGCCATCGCCTCAACGTTATGAAATGGGGATTACTGCTTTAAGAATCATCTCATGGTCTTTTTTTGGTGCTGCATTTGGAATCGTCATTTCCACTGCACTACAAGGAATCGGATATGGTTTCGCAAGTTTAATCACTTCATTGGTTCGACAACTTGTTCTTATTTTACCACTTGCTTATTTTTTATCAAGGATTTATGGAGTTAATGCAGTTTGGTCATCTTTCATAATTGCAGAATATTTAACTGTAATTATTGCTGTCATCTTGATGGTATTTATTAGTAAAAAAGACCCTCTTTTTTCTAACCCTACTTAAATTGTCCATTTAGCCCTAAATACTGATCAAAGAACAAGCGACTAACTCTTGCACCATAAACGGTAGCTGGGTGTGTTGGGTAATAAAGGTTATCTGAAAAATTCTTATTCATAAGAACAATCACATAATCTCCATAGGGGGTATGTACAATACCCCCATCATTTCTACAAGCATCCATAGATCCAGATTTTGAAGATACATAGAAAAGCTCTTCCTCTCCTGTATCCTCACTGTCCATAAAATAAACAGGAAAATCTTTTGTTATCATACTATTATAATGCTGTTTCCTCAAGATAGAACACATCTGCTCATCTTCTTGTTCCCCAACTAAACATTTTTTTTGTAATCGAATAAACAATGATGCATAATCATTTGGCGTCGTTGTTCCTAGTTTATCATATTTTTTAAAATCAATTGGATTATGTAATATGGTCTGTTCACATCCAATCTGCTGAATATAATCGTTGATAAAATTAATCCCTAATAAGTCAATAAGCATATTTGTTGCTATATTATCACTAACAATAATCATGAGTGTCGCAACATCTTTTACTCTTAAAGATAATCCCACATCTAAGGACCGAATCACGCCACTTCCATCAATAAAATGTTTCGAGTCATAGCAAATCATATCCTCTAATGAAATTTCTTTTTTCTTTACTTTTTCAAATAATGCAGCGAGGATAAATACTTTAATTGTGCTTGCGGTTTCAAATCGTTCATCTGCACCGATTGCTACAATATTTCCCTTCAAATCATCTGCATAGATGGACATGGTTCCATCATAGCTTTTTAATTCTGCTTCAATTCTTTTTTCTAATGTAAGTTTTTTATGCATTGTTTAAAAGATAGAGCCTATCGCTAATAAGCTCTCATCTAAGTCCTTTCTATATAGTGGATCTTGGGGATTAAGGCTATTGATCGTAACCCCTTTTACGTCGTGTTTTCCTGTTGAATGAATATAGTAACCCTCTCCTAAATACATTGCAATATGTCCTGGAAAGTATAAAAGATCAGCTTGTTTCATCTGTTCTCTCTCAATTTCTTTAACTGGAAATCCATCTTTTATTTTAGCATCTCGATAAATCAAAATTCCGTTTAACATATAGCTCATAGAAGTCAATCCCGAACAATCAATTCCCGTTGTAGATTTTCCGCCCCAACGATACTGAGTGCCAAGATAACATTTTGCTGTATTAGTAATTCCTTCTCGAAGCCTTAATTCTGTTCCATCATAGTAATCATTTAAAAGGTTATCCATTATTTTCAAAAATGATTGTTGTTCATAGGCAGAAAAATCTGTTAAATACCGTTTTTCCATCAAATAATGATTTGGGATGTAGCCATGCCTACCATCTAGTAAAACCACCCTACGATAGCCTACTTCTATTTCATCAAAACACTCAACCAGCGCCCCCATCGTCAATGTAATAAGAATGCTACCTTGCACCTTAGGAGCGGATAAAACATCCACAGATGGCCATATTACGGCCATCTGCTTGCATTCTAGCTTTTCCTTCCAAATAATATCTTGCTTTTTAACATATCCTTCATATCGATAATGTGTTAATACTTTATAATATGCCTCTAACTCCTCAACTATCTTCACAGGCATTCCATACAACCCTTCATCTGCTATCGCTGATTCTTCAGGATTATGTGATTTTACTTCATCTTCTTCTTCATAAATTGTAACAATGTTTTGATTCATATAATACATGGCTTATTTTACCCACTCTTTCAATTCTTGCTTATTTGCAAGTACAAAATGTCCTGAAGTGACTTCAACCCAATTAGGAGGATAATTTTCATAATCATGATCCTCTGGATTATATATTTGTAATTGTTTATTTTTTTCATAATTAGGATCTGGCATAGGGATTGCAGATACCAATGATTTGGTGTATGGATGAATTCCATGACTGATTACTTGATCTGTATTTCCCATTTCTACAATTGTACCTTTATGAATAATTGCAATACGATCCGTTAAATATTTCATAACAGAAAGATCATGAGCAATAAAAAGATAGGTAATCCCTCTCTCTTTTTGAAGTTTTGATAATAGATTTAATACTTGAGCACGAACAGAAACATCAAGGGCTGAAATTGGTTCATCTGCAATAATAAATTCAGGTTCCATTATTAGTGCCCGTGCTATCCCAATTCGCTGTCTTTGTCCTCCTGAAAATTCATGTGGAAAACGAGATGCAAATTCAGGAAGTAAACCAACTTCTCTTAATGCTATCTCTACCCTCTCTTCAATTTCTTTCTTATTTAATCCCTTTGTTACATTTCTTAATCCTTCACTTACAATATATTCCACTTTTGCACGCTCATTTAATGATGCTTGGGGATCTTGAAAGATCATTTGAATCTCTTTCATCACTTGTCGGTCTACATCTTTATCGATTGCACCATTAATCACATTGCCTTTATATGAAATCGTTCCATTAGAAGTTGGAATAATTCGCATAATTGCACGTCCAATCGTTGTCTTTCCTGATCCTGATTCACCAACTAAGCCAAACGTTTCGCCTTTGTATATTTGAAAATTTGCATTTTTTACTGCAACATATTGTTTTCGCTTTGTTCCAAAAGTGACTTCTAGATCCTGAATGTCTACTAATATCTCTCTATCCATTTAAGATCCCTCCATTTCGAATTTTCTCAAGAACACTTGGAGGATTCACCTTCGGTGCTCGTTCATCTAATAACCATGTTTTTGCTTTATGTGTTTCACTCACTTGAAAATAGGGTGGTGCTTCTACAAAATCAACTTCAAGTGCATGTGTGTTTCGATTTGCAAATGCATCTCCTTTTATTTCAACAAATAAATTGGTAGCACTTCCTTTAATAGTAAATAAATCCTCTCCTTTTACACAAATT
>CAYJKD010000122.1:0-8338 GCA_964370595.1 uncultured Lachnospiraceae bacterium | reverse complement strand
CAAAGTTAGATGCAGTGCTTCCGCTACTTAAAATCCAACCAGTTGCTTGTGAGATGGAGTTACACCCATGTTTCCAACAACAAGAACTATTTGATTACTTAGTAGCGCATAAGGTTCAACCAGTAGGATTTATGCCACTTGGTTCACCACAAAGACCAGAAAGAGATATGATGCCAGAAGATGTAGCGGATCTTCAAACACCAGAAATGCAAGCAATTGCAAAGGCTCACGGAGTACATCCAGCATTGATCGCTTTAAAGTGGGCATTTCAAAGAGGACAAATCACAATTCCATTCTCTGTTCATGAGGTAGAATATATTGGAAACTTAAAATGTTTAACACAAGATCCATTGACAGAAGAAGAAATGGCTAGTATTGGAACACTTGAAAGAAATAACCGTCTTGTAAAAGGGCAAGTATTTCTATGGGAAGGTGCAAACGATTGGCATGATTTATGGGATGAAGATGGCGTGATTGTAAAATAGGAGGCTAGAGATGCTTAAAGGAATACCAGCAATTTTAAGTCCAGAGTTATTAAAAATTCTTTGTGAAATGGGACATACAGATGAGTTGACTATTGGAGATGGTAATTTTCCAGGACACACATATGGTAAACGCGTGATTCGTATGGATGGTCATAATGTTCCAGAGGTTTTAGATGCGATTTTACAAGTATTTCCACTAGACACTTATGTAGAAAAACCAGTGACATTGATGCAAGTAGTTCCAGGTGATACCGTAAAGACTCCGATTTGGGATGAATATAAATCAATTGTAACAAAATATGATAAACGAGGTGTCACATGTTTTGAAGAAATTGATAAGTGGGATTTTTACAAAAAAACCAAGGAACAATCATCAGTAGTGATTATGACAAGTGAAAAAGCACTATATGCAAATGTAATTTTAAAAAAAGGTGTTGTATAAAAATCTAGAAAAGCTTATTCGAGTCAACCGTTCAACATATTATTATAGATTTAAGATGTGCCCCGTAAAGAGTTGCTTTGCTTACGGGGCCTTATGCCAATTATAGAAGATGAAAAAACTTAAGCATTGAATTGTTAGAGGACAGCTGTAGCCAAATACCTACAGTTTTTTGGCATGTAAGAAACCGAGAAGTTAAGCGAGGGGAGATATCATGTATCGAGTATTGTTAGTAGATGATGAGATTTTAATTCGAGAAAGGATTGCAAAAAAAGTTCCTTGGGAAGAGTTAGGTTATTCTTTTGTAAGTAGTTGCTCCAATGGTAAAGAAGCAGTTGAAATATTAGAAAAGGAGTCTATAGATTTAGTGCTTACAGATGTGCGCATGCCATATATGGATGGAATCGAACTAGCAAGGTATATCTATGAAAATCACTCACAGATACAAGTGGTAATCATAAGTGGTTATGATGATTTTTCCTATGCAAAGCAAGCTATTACTTATAAAGTGTTATCCTATATTTTAAAACCTGTTACTGCAAAAAATTTAATAGAAGAATTAAAAAACATAAAAAAAACCTTAGAAGAAAAACAAGCTAGCTTACAAGTACAATCCAATTATAAGAATAGTTATGATGTATTAAAAAATCAGTTTGTCATAGAACTTCTACAAGGGAGTTTGGGAAAAGAAGTGATTCTCCAAAAATGTGAAGAGTTCAATATCCAACTAGGAATAGCATATTATCAAGTGATTCGTGGTTGCTTGAAACAATTTGGAGAGTCAAATAATCTTCTTTCTTGTATCCCAGTAATCGAAACGTGTATAGATCAAGATACATTGCTCTGCATCGGTACACAAAAGGATATTTTTCTAATTGTTAAAGGGGATAATGAGGATATATTATATAAAAAAGTGAATGAATATCACAATGAGATTCGTGAGCAGATAGAAATCCAGTTAGGCTTTGAGTGGATTTCTTTTCTAGGAAATGAAGTAAAACAAGTAGAAGAACTTGTTGTTTCTTATAACCAGGTATTAGAATTAAAGGAATTTATTTATTTAGAACGCAAGGATAGAATTTATTCATGGAATAGTTGGCAAAGGGCAAAACGAACGATTGATTATTCTGTTGTTAATATTAACATGGAAGAGAAAACGATTGATGGAATTAAAAAAAACCAAAGAGAAAGTGTATATAAAGAGATTCGTAGTGTGAGGGATCAGTATGTGGCAAATTGGGTTCGAAAAAGTCATATCGTAATCAAATATCAGCAAATAATTTTGGCGATAATGAATCTTTTAGAAGATATTCATATTACAGATGATGGGATTACACAACAAGAGAAAAATTTGATGTCTAAATTATTTGAGTGCGAATATATATCTGACATGGAAGCAGAATTGTTTCGTTTTGTAGACAAAGTGATGGAAGTCATGAATAGCAGTCGTATAAACTATGGAGAAAGCCAAGCGATTGCAGCAGTGGATTATATCAATGAAAATTATGGAAATCATGAATTGTCACTACAGCTGATCTGTGATGAATTAACCATTAGTGTTAGTTATTTTAGCACTATATTTAAACAGCACACTGGAATGACATTTATTGAAGCTTTAACAAAAAAAAGGATGGAAAAAGCAGAACAATTTTTAGTGAACACCTCTTTAAAAACATATGAAATTGCAGAAATGTGTGGCTATCAAGATGCCAATTATTTTAGCTCTACCTTTAAAAGATATTATGGAGTTGCGCCAAAAAAAATTCGGAAAGGTACAGGGATAGGGTAAGATGAAGCTGTTGGGAAAGTTTAAAAATATCCATACACGTATGATTGTCTGCTTTTCAAGCCTTATTTTCCTAACAGTAGGACTTGTAATCGCATTCTCTATTAACTATACAAAAAAGAGTGTTCTAGAATTATCAGAAACAAGTAGTAAGCAATTAATCGAACAAGTTAATCTTAATATTGAAAACTATATGGATTATATGGAAAATATATCTGAGGTTATTTTGTATAACACCAACTTAAGTGAATATCTATTCAGTGAAACACAAGATCGAATACTTCTTGATGAATTAGATCGAGAAATTTATTCTATATTAAGAATTCGAGAAGATATTTACAACATTGCTGCATTAGGAGGGAATGGAAAATACTTTATTAATAATAAGCATACTAAGATAAATGAATATGCAGATTTGGAGAGTAAGTTGTGGTACCAAGAAGCAATTACACACAAGGATTCTTTGAATTTTTCTGCCTCCCACGTACAAAATATGAGTGAAAACGATTATAAATGGGTGGTGTCTATGACTAGAGGGATAAGTAATCCTGAAACTATGAAACTAGAGGGTTTGCTGATTATAGATTTGGATTATGATGTTATACAAGATTTATGTGAATCAGTGCATTTAGGAGAAAAAGGATATATTTATATTATTAATGAACGTGGAGATATCATCTACCATCCACAGCAACAGCTAATCTTAAGCGGAGTAACTGTAGAGCTGCTAGAAGAACTGGTAAATGTGAACACGAGTATTACAAATGTTGACCACAATGGAGAAGAAAAAATATATACGCCATATCATTTTGACAAAACAGGTTGGACAATTGTAGGTGTGAACTATGTATCGGAGCTTGTAAAGGATGAAGATACAATCAATCAAATCTATTTTTTAATTGCAACAATCTTAGTGACTCTTGCAGTTTTGTTTTCACAGTTCTTGGCAAGTAGCATTACAAAACCCATAGAGCAGCTAAGAAGTGCTATGAAGTTAGTAGAAAAAGGAGATTTTACAGAAACACATTTGGATACCCATCATCAGGATGAAATTGAAGCGCTTAATCGCTCTTTTAATAAAATGACCAATCGAATTGATGAATTAATGAAGAAAAATATTCAAGAGCAATCAGAAAAAAGAGAAAGTGAATTAAAAGCGCTACAATCTCAAATTAATCCCCATTTCCTATATAACACCTTGGATTCTATTATTTGGATGATTGAAACCGATGATTTTCAAGATGCTATTGATATGACAGAAACATTAGCAAAATTCTTTCGGCAATCCATTGGAAATTCTAGCGTCTTTGTAAGTGTGAAGCAAGAACTAGAATATACAAAAAACTATCTTTTGATTCAAGGTATGCGATATAAAGACAAAGTGAATTTTGATATCCAATTCAATCCTGAAATTCTTGATTGTACAATTGTGAAATTGGTATTACAACCATTGGTTGAAAATGCATTATATCATGGAGTGAAATACCGAGAAGGAAAAGGAGAAATCTGTGTGGTAGGATTTCGTGATGAAGATGCAGTGCACATCACAGTTCAAGATAATGGAATTGGAATCCCTAAAGAACAGTTAGATCATATTTTTGAAAAAAAGGAATCAGATGAGAAACATGCAGGTGTGGGAATTAATAATATTCAAGATCGATTACAACTATATTATGGAAAGGATTTTGGCTTATCGATTAAAAGTGAGGTAGGAATAGGGACAGCAGTTACTGTATCGATACCATATATGGAACGAGAGGAGGCTTTGGATGAAAGTTAAAAGATATCTTTGGTTATTGATTCCTGGATTTTTAATCTTATTTTATGGAAGTAATATATTTGGACAGCTTGAAGGGGGAGAAACAGAGTCGATTTCTGTAGTGTTTATTCCAAAAACACAAGATCCAGATAATGGTTTTTGGGTCACGATGATTGATGGTGCTAAAAGTGCAGCAAAAGAATATGGTGTAGAATTAACCATTCTAGCACCAGAATTAGAAGATGATTATCAGCTGCAACGAGAGTATATCTTAGAGGGGATTAAACGAAAACCAGATGCGATGGTAATTGCACCGATTCATGTTACAGAATTAAATGGAGCGATTGAACAAGCAATAGAAGCAGGGATTGAAGTGGTACTTGTAGACTCGAATATAGATCAGCCACTTGATGTAAGTTATATAGGAACGAATAATGAAGCAGCAGGAGAAATTCTAGGAAAATATTTGAAAGAGCAGTTATCTCCAGATTCGAAGATTATGTTGATGTCTTATGTGAAAGAAAGTTCTACAGCAATTGAACGAGAAGCAGGAATACGAAAAGGGTTAGGGGAATATGAAGCGTGTATAGAGGGTGTTTTGTATTGCAACTCTAGCTACGATGTAGCTTATACAGAAACAAAGAAATGGATGGAAGAAAATCCAGAAACAAATGTGATTGTAGGATTGAATCTTTATGCTACTGTAGGAGTAGCAAGAGCCATTGATCAACAACAAGAACAAGTGAGCGTTATGGGCTTTGATAATGATACAGAAGGGATTGGATATTTAGAAAAAGGTTTAATTCAAGTACTCATTGTGCAAAAACCATTCCATGTAGGGTATTTTGGCTTGGAAAATGCAGTAAAGATTACAAGGGGAGAAGAAGTTTGGCAAACAATGTATTCAGAAATAGAAGTGATTACAAAAGATAATATTTATACAGAAGAAAATGAAAAATTACTTTTTCCGTTCTAAGAAAGAATAGGAAGGAGTGGCTTGTTTTCGTCCTAAATAAATACATCCGTGAATATTAAAAGGTAGTATTACTCTTTGATATTTATGGATGTATTTTTATTGTTTTGGTTTTTGTCTATAATGATGTGAAAATAGAGAAAACAAGAGGAAATTATGGATGAATCATATAAAAAAGTAATATATTCAAGATTCTATGTAAGATATTCTATAGTATTAAATACATAAAAATATATACTTAAAACATAGTAAAAACGTTCAAGGTAGGAGGGGAAGATGTGGCAAATATGATGTTGGAAATGAAGGGAATTGATAAATCCTTTCCTGGAGTTCATGCGCTAGATCATGTGAATTTAGATGTTCGAGGTGGAGAAGTTCATGCGCTAATGGGAGAAAATGGGGCAGGAAAATCAACACTTATGAAAATATTAACAGGAATTTACTCAAAGGACTCAGGAACGATTCTTTTTGAGGGGAATGAAGTTGAATTTGCGACTCCCAAAGAAGCACAAGATGCAGGAATTGCTATTGTACATCAAGAATTGAACATGGTTAACCATTTGACAGTCGCTCAAAATATATTTATTGGAAGAGAGATGATGAAAGGTGGGATTATAGATGATCGAAAGATGAATGAAGAAGCAAATAAACTCTTTGATCGTTTGAATATTAAGATTAACCCAGCAGAAATTATGGGGGAATTAACCGTTGGATTGCAACAGATGTGTGAAATTGCTAAAGCGATTTCAAGAGATGCAAAATTGATTGTATTCGATGAACCATCTGCAGCTTTAACAGAAACAGAGATTGAGGATCTATTTAAAATTATTCGAGACTTAAGAAAAAAAGGAATGGGCATTGTCTATATTTCTCATCGAATGGATGAAATTAAGGTTATTACAGACCGAGTGACAGTAATGCGTGATGGATGTTATGTAGGGACAATCAATACAGGAGAATCTACAAAAGATGACATCATTAATATGATGGTAGGTCGTGTGATTTATGAAACTCCAAAGACAAAGAGCAATGTAAAGTTAGGTGCGGAAGTAGTTTTAAAAGTTGAAAACCTGAATGCAGGAAGAATGGTACAGAATGTAAATTTTGAACTTCGAAAAGGAGAAATATTAGGTTTTTCTGGTTTGATGGGAGCGGGAAGAACAGAGGTTGCAAGAGCATTATTTGGAGCAGATAAAAAAGAGAGTGGAACCATCTTTATTCATGGAAAAGAAGTGGATATTAGAACGACGCAAGATGCTGTAAATGCGGGGATTGGTTATCTTTCAGAAGATAGAAAGCGATATGGGATTGTAGTTGAAAAATCCGTAGCAGAAAATTCTACAATGGCGAATTTATCAGAATTTGTAAAAACGATTTTCATCGATAAAGATAAGGAGAATCGAATAGCACAAGATTATGTAAAAACATTGAAGACGAAGACTCCAAGTGTAGAACAATTGGTTCGAAACCTATCTGGAGGAAATCAACAGAAGGTAGTTATTGCAAAATGGCTCATTAGAGATTGTGATATTTTGATTTTTGACGAACCTACGAGAGGAATTGATGTAGGCGCAAAAAGTGAAATTTATCATTTGATGAATGAACTTGTTAAAGAAGGAAAGTCAATTATTATGATTTCTTCTGAAATGACAGAGGTAATGCGTATGAGTGATCGAGTAATTGTAATGTGTGAAGGGCGTATTACAGGAGAAATTCCTATTGAGGAGTTTACCCAAGAAGTTGCTATGAAAGCAGCAACAAAGAGAAATTAATTCAGTAGGAGGATGGAATGGAAAAATTAAAAAATAATCCGATTGTAAAAGCAATCGGTACACAAAGATTGGTGGCAATGTTAGCACTTATTGTAATCTATATAACATTTGGAGTGTTGAATCCAAAGTTTGCAACCTATAATACGATGGTAAATATCTTTGATGCATCTTATTATATTGGGTTTATGGCAATTGGAATTTGTTTTGTTATCTGTACTGGAGGGATCGATCTCTCCATAGGAACCGTTTTAACTATGTGCGGATTGATTGCAGGGTACTTGAATGTGACAATGGGGCTTCCTATGATAGCAACCATTATTATCTGCATTGCACTTGGAACTCTATTTGGTTTCATTAACGGAGTTTTAGTTGCAAAGTGTGGGCTGCCACCCTTTATTGCAACATTAGGAACCATGTTATTGTCAAAAGGAATCGGTTCAATCATAACATCTTCACAGTCTGTAACGTGGGCGTCAGGTAGCTCACCAGATGGGTGGTATCGAAATATATTTAAAATCAAGCTAGAAAGTGGATTGATTATTCCAACAGGATTTATACTGCTGATTTTAGCAGCGATTATTATGGCACTTGTTTTGAATAAAACAAAGACTGGACGATATATCTTATCACTTGGAAGTAATAAAGAAGCAACTAGATTGTCAGGTGTGAATGTAGATAAATATTTAATGATTGCATATATCATAAGTGGTACATTTGCAGGTATTGCAGGGTTAGCATATTCGTCGATTTATCTATCACTATTACCAGGTGGTGGAGCTGGATTTGAAATGGATGCGATTGCAGGAGTTGTTATTGGTGGAACATCAATGTCAGGTGGAATTGGTACAATTGCAGGAACTATGATTGGTGTGTTTATTATCTCAGTGCTTAAAACAGGATTACCATTTGTCGGATTGCAAACACATTATCAGCAGATTGCAACAGGCATTGTATTAATTATTGCAGTATTTGTAGACGTATATAGAAGAAAAAAGAAAAATTAATATAAAGCTGTTTGGCTATATGAAACAAGCTATATTATTTAATAAAATTAAAATTATTTAGGAGGAAGAAAATGAAGAAAAGAGTATTAGCATTACTTATGGGATCGGCAATGGTAGCAA
>CAYJKD010000121.1:0-8353 GCA_964370595.1 uncultured Lachnospiraceae bacterium | reverse complement strand
AAGATATTATATTAAAGATTATGCGAGCATTTCAAATTGACGAAGAGCGTGGCAAAATTGTAAATGGACATGTACCAGTAAAAAGTAAAAGTGGAGAAAGTCCAATAAAATGCAATGGAAGAGTGCTTGTAATTGATGGAGGTTTTTCAAGAGCATATCAAAAAGAAACAGGAATTGCAGGATATACATTGATTTATAACAGCTACGGGTTGATTTTAGCTGCTCATGGTGTATTTGATTCTACAGAATCAGCAATTGAAACAGAGAGTGATATTTTATTTAGCTCAACCATTGTACAAAGAGAAGTTCATCGACAAGTAGTAGGTGATACAGATGTTGGAAGGAAATTAAAAGAAAACATAGCAGATTTAAAAAAACTATTGCAAGCTTATCGTAGTGGGACATTGGTTCAAGCTGTGTTAGAATCTTAAATAAAATACCCTGATATCAAATAGTTCCGAAGGAACACTATTTGATATCAGGGTATTTGTTATATTAAATACTGCTTCTCAAATTCAATGATTGGGATAGGTCTTGAAAAATAATAACCTTGTATCACATAGCAATGTACACTCTTAATAAATTCAAGTTGATTTTCGGTTTCAATTCCTTCAGCAACGATGTTCATACCTAGAGCAGTTGCAAGTTCGACGATACTTTTTACAATATGTTTTCCTCGATTGAATTCAGGTTTTTCCTCAGTATTAGTAAAGAAACTTCGGTCGAGTTTTAGTGTATCAGCTTTAAAATTCTTTAGCATTCCTAATGAGGAGTAGCCAGAACCAAAGTCATCAATAGAGATAGAAAATCCAGCATCTTTTAATTCTGTGATTACGTGTAATAATTCACTTTCATTTTCTAACACAGCAGTTTCGGTTATTTCAATTTCTAAATATCTTGTTTCAATCTGATAGGATGATGCAATTTGTTTTAAATCATTTACAAAATTCAAGTTATGGATGTGTAGCCTTGAGAAATTAATGGAAATAGGAATGAGCTCAACCCCTATATTTTTCCAATTACTTAACATTTCACAAACACATTTAAAAATATGCTTATCTAAATCGATAATAAAACCATTTTGCTCAAATAAGGGTATAAATTCTCCAGGATAAATCATCGTATGATCAGATTCAATCCATCTTACAAGTGCTTCTGCCCCAACAATTTTTTTTAGTTGAATATCGTACTTTGGTTGTAAATATGCTTGGAATTCATTATTGTCAAGAGCTTTGTGCATTTTATTTGCAATTTCAGCTTCTTTTAGTACTTGTTGGCTATAGATTTCATCATAATCCCAAACATTGCTGATATTTTTTGTTTTTGCAAATCGATGAGCGATTGTAACTTTGTTAATGATTTCGTTGACATCGGTTTCTCCATTTTTTATAAAATAACGACCATATCTAAAATAAAAATTATACTCTTTTAGTTCGGGTACTAAAGATTTAAAGTGCGACTCAAAATATTTTCTGTCTTCTTCAAGGTTTGCAAGGTGTTCACCACTAGCAAACATAAAGAATTCATCAGCAGTAATTCGAGCTTTTAGAAAAGATGTTTCATTAACTTCTTTACTTGTTTCTGCAATGGCACAAAGGACTTTGTTAGCAATATCTACACCAAAGACAGCATTAATCGCTTTGAAATTAGCAATATCCATTTTTACAATGATGTGCTGGTCATTAGGATTGGCAGAAAGAACTGTTTCCATATGCATTTTAAGTTTTAGTAAATTAGGACCACCAGTTAACTTATCATAGTATGCAATTTTTTCAAGTGTTTTCAAGTAATCTTTTCGAGAGAATAAAATTAAAAGAATAATTGCAAAAGCAAATAAGATAATAGTAATGCTGATTAAAATCATTCGAAATGAGATGTTGTTTGCACTTTTTGTCATAGTTTCTTCTGATATTTCAAAAAACAACATCCAATTATTAATATTAATTGGCCTATATTCACCTAATTTTTTTATTCCACTAATAGTATAGGAAATACTACCACTATTACCATTTTTAAAATCAGCTACTATTTGTTCAAATGTTAATCCGTTATCAAATTTAGCAGTAGCAAAGGCATCAAAGCTAATAACAAAGGAGTTTGTACTTAACATGATATCACTATCTTCATTAATGACTAAATTTATTCCATTTGCATCTGTAAACGTAGTTAATAGTGAAGTAAGGTATTCGATACTATACTCTACAGCTAAAACACCTATAATGGAGCGTTCATAATGAATTGGAACAGCAACAGTTACTATTTTTTCGCCAGTAAATGGAGAAATATGAGGTTCTGTAGCAAAAACGTCTCCACTAATAGCAGCAGAAAAATAATTATATTGTGAAATATCAGTAGCAGAGGAGGTTGTCAACAAAACATCTCCAGTAGAATCAGAAATCATAATCGTATCAAAATGTAAACTATCTTTTTTTGTATTAATGTATCGCATAATATCTTCTTGATTTAGCTCAAAAGATTCATCACTCATCAAGGTAATGGTTTCAGAAAAGGTTGTAAGATTATAAACAATACTATCTAGTTGACGATTTAGCGCAATTTGTTGCTGATCGGCCATATCTATGAGTGTGTTTCGAATTGATTTTTCAAATTCGTAGTTCACAGTGTTATTGAATAAGAAAATGTTATAAACAATGATAATGAAAAATATCAATCCTAAAATTAAGGTGGATCGGTTTGCAGTTTTTTTCATGAATCCTCCATTATTGTCTGCAGATTTATTTATTATATTGAAAATAGTTTCATTAACATTATACTATGATTTGCCTAGAAAATGCAATAAAGATTCCTGTGAGTTAGGAACTCTGATTTATCATGTTATAGGATTTTTTTATAGAGTTTAATTGGAACAAGAATCCAGTGCTTTCGTCTATTAAGTGGATTTTCAGTAAAAAAAGTGGAAAAATCAACGGATAAATGTTATGTTTATATTATGAAGAACAGATAGGAGGATAGCAGATGTCAAACATTCTAAAAGCCATTCGAGACAAGAGAAGGAAGAAAAAAAAAGATGAAATGATAAGTGAATATAAGCAAATACAACAGGAAATGATTCATGATATAGCTAAGGCTGAACAAGAAGCAAAAGCTGTGGCAGAAGAAGTGGAACGATATAGTGCAATGGTTAAAATATATGGAAAGGACGCAATATCCTCTGCGCTCTTAACAGACCAAAAATATATGGAGCGATTTGCACAAAAAAGGCAATATTTTTTCGGGAAATATAAAGTTACACTTGCACAAGAAACAAAACTTAGCAATGAAATCAAAACTGAATTTACTCATTTGGAAACTAAGCTTGCATATAAAACAGATTATGCAAGAAAGAAAGCTAGAAGAAGTACTGAAATTTCGCTTATACAAAGGGGGTTGTATCAGGATACAAAAAATAAAATAACTGGAATGAAAGATACAGATGAAAGTAACGATTTATTATTATTAGCTGCCTCTTTGATGAAAGAGAAAAAAGAAGAGGAAAATGTAAAACTCCTTCAGGGGTTTTATGATTATAGTAGTAATTCTGAAAATGTTGAAGCAAGAGAAATAGTAAAAAATGAATTGAAACGTGTTGTAACTCGAATCCATAATTTTAATTTAGAAAAAACAGAAATTAGTAATAATTGGGAAGAGGGTTGCCAATTAGCAACGATACCTCATGTATTTGATGGTATTTTAATAAAAATACCTCAATTAGGGATGGATGTGCTTGAAGTAACAACACCAGAAGAACTCTTAACATTGGTTGGGGAATTGGAGAAAAAAGGTTTACTTGTAAGCGAGGCGGTAAAACAAAATGCTTTGAATTATATATTGGAATTAGAGTTAGAATACCAAAAACAATTGGTAGAAGAATCGTTGGAACTTGCAGAAGCAGAAGAACTACCATTAGAGAAAAAAATAGCAAGTACTACGATTTCTTATATTGCCAAAAATCAAGGAATGACAGATCCTATTTTTGATAATATGTTAAACACATTTCTGAAAGAAACTCAACTTATTATAGAGCAAAATGATTTTGCATTTACCCCAGAAGATTGCCGAATGACGATAAATTCTATTTTTTCAGGATTGATAGAAGCTGTTACGAAAGAAGAACCCGATGATGAATGGTATGATGATGATGAAAAAAGCCAATTATACTCTCAGGTTGCACAAACAGCAGATGCATTCCCAATATTACATTCTAATAAAATGTTTGATGTTAATCAAAATGTTAAATATGAAGCGTTTTTAGGAAAAGTAAATCAAATTCGAAATAAGTTTGAAGTGACGATGAAAGAACAAAATATTCCCTTTGAACCTGTATTGAAAAAAGAGTTTGAGGAGTTCCAGTTAAAACAAGCAGTAATGAAGCTAGATTTATTAAAGGAAATAGCGGATGAAAACGTCATAGCATTAAATTGCAAAATAAATGACTATAGTGAAATAAAGGAATATGAAATTCTCGACCAGATATCCCCAACAATGGTTACTGTTTTGAATGTGGTTACAGATAATATGGCTAAAGACCAAGAGCTAAAGCTCATATATAATAATACTACAAATATTTCAGATATGTTAGAAACTTATGTCAAGAGTGAATCGATAGAGCCGAATGTAACTACATTTGGGTTGGAATGTTTGAAACCGATTATTATATCAATGAGGAATTTTGACGTTTCTAAATTACAACTTACAGATGCTACATGGGTTGAAGATTTAGAGCAGAGAAAAGATATTGTAAATGCGGCACAGATGTTTACTATTTTACATAAATGTGTTCAGGCAGATTCTATTTTAGCAAACAGTTGTTTTGAAAATCATGAAGAAAAAACAGAATTTATTCAAAAAGGACAATTTTTAAGCCAACTATATCAAGAAACTACAGCATCCTTAGTAAAACAAATAGCAGATAAATTACCGATGGACACACTAAGAAACCACATATCCTTACAGGATTCACATGGAAGATCAGTAGAAGAAATATTAAAGACAATGTCTGAGCAACTAGAAAACACAAAAGATGTTCCAAAGACTTACACACAACGAAAAGAACAGGTAGTAAAAATTGATATAACAAAACTTCAGAAAAAAAAGCAATCAGAAGAAAAACACACACGCAGTAATTTGATTGGGCAACATAGAAAAATTGCTAAAAAAGAAATCTCATTAGATGATCCAATAAAAGAGTAAGAAAGCACTTATTGCTAACATTGATATATAGGTGTAGTAATTTGTTTAAAGAATCCTGTGTTTTAGTAAGATATGTTAACTCACTAAAACACAGGGAATACCTAATATGAAAAGATAGAGGAGATGTGGTAATTATTTTTTTGGAATATTAGTAGAATGGATAATATCTTTATTTTTCATACAGCGATGTAAATAAATAAATCGATTTTCATTGATATTTAGTAGGTGTGCTGCCTGAGCTTGTGTGTATTGTCCTGTTAAATATAAAGCATAGATCGATTCGAAATTTTCTGGAAGGGATTTCTTAGGGCGCCCAAAGGAGACACCATTGGCTTTTGCAATTGCAATTCCTTCGCGTTGCCGTTGTTTAATAAAATCTCGTTCTTGTTCAGCCATATAGGAAAGCAACATAAGAACAATATCAGCAATCAAGGTATTGATTAAATCTTTATTCGTGTTGGTGTTGAGGAGAGGCATGTCAAGAATCATGATATCTGCACCTAAATTTTTGGTAATGTAACGCCATTCCTCACCAATTTCCCGATAGTTACGACCTAAGCGATCCAAACTTTTAATGATAAGTAAGTCGTTTTTCTTTAACTTTTTCTTCATTCGCTGGTAGCTAGGGCGATTGAAATCTTTTCCGCTTAGTTTATCACCATAAATATTTTTTGGTAGAATACCGAAAGCTAATAATTCAACACGTTGTCGTTCGTCATTTTGCCGCTCACTGCTCACTCGCATGTAACCATAAATTTTTTTCATAGAACCTCCTAATTGACCTATATCAAAGTGAAAATCCATTGTAACATTTTTTATAGGATTCTCAATGTTGATTAAAACAAAGAGTAATAAAAAATAGTTACAATGGATGATAGGAATTATAGGAATGTAATAGGAAACAAAAAGAGGATATGAGGCTATTTGCTTTCTTTGTAAAAACGGTGCCCACCTGACAAGTTATAAACTTCTTTGAAGCCATTTCCGATTAAAATGTTTTGTGCAGCATTTCCAGTTACACCTTTATTACAAAATGTCACAGTTGGTAACTCTTTATCCAATGTATGGAGCTCTTTTCTCAATGTTCCATGTGGAATATTTTTAGCCGCTTCGACAGTACCTTTATTTTCATAGTCGCTATTGCTGCGAGCATCTATTAATTGAACATTTTTAAGATTTTTAACTTGTTCTGCAGTAATAAGTGGTCTTCCTTGATTAAGTGCGTTTTCCAATATCATTCCTGTGTAGTGTACAGGGTCTTTTGTTGTAGAAAACGGAGGGGCATATGCAAGATCTAAATGAAATAATTCATCAACGGTAGCTTTGTAAGTAATTAAGGTTGCAAAGACATCGATTCTCTTATCTACACCTTCTTGGCCAATGATTTGAACACCAAGAATACGACTGGTTGCTTTATCAGCAATCGCTTTGATAATCATTTCTTTACCACCCATATATTCTGGTTTGTTTGGTTTGATGTTATGACAAATTTGAATATCAAACCCTTGGGTGATAGCTTCTTTTTCTCCTAAACCAGTTGTTGCTACAGTGAATTCCCATAATTTGAAAATTCCAGTTCCTAGATTTCCTCGATATTTTAAATTTCCTCCAGTTGCACAATCACCAGCAATTCGACCTGTTTTATTGGCAGTGCTTCCGAGAGGACGATATACCTTCTTTCCAGTTATTTGTGAATATGTTTCGATACAATCACCACATGCATAAATATTTGGGATATTTGTTTCCATAGTATCGTTCACTAGAATTGCACCAGTAGTTCCGATTTCTATCCCAGCAGACTGCGCTAAGGTTGTATTTGGTCGAACCCCTGTAGAGAGAATAACAAAATCAGCTTCTATTGTTGAACCATTAGATAGATTTACATTTATTCCATCAATGGATTGGATTTGAGTATTTTTTTGAATTTGAACTCCCTTTTTTAAAAGAGAATTCTCTAAGTAATTAGCCATATCTTCATCTAAATTAGGTGTTATTTTATTTGCTACTTCTATTACATGAACTTGAATACCTAGTTGCATAATGTTTTCTAATAGTTCAAATCCAATGAAACCAGTACCAGCAATTACAGCAGATTTGGGGTTGTTTTGTTTGATGAAATCCTTAATTTGAATTGCATCCTTTATATTTCTTAAAAAGAAAATATTTTCTTGGTCGATTCCTTTTATTGCAGGTTTAAAAGGAGTAGCACCAGTTGCAAAAATCAGTTTGTCAAATGTATCTATAAATACTTCACCAGTTAGTAAATCTTTAACTTCTACCGATTTCTTATTTGTATCGACGGAAGTGACCTCGTGATGAATCTTAACATCTATGTTGTATTTTTTTTTGAAAAACTTAGGATCTCTGGGTGTTAGTGGATTAATTTCATCGATTTCATCCCCTATAAAATAGGGCATTCCACAGCCAGAATATGAGATATAATTATCCCTTTCATAAATTACGATTTCTGCGTGGTCATCATTTCTGCGTGCTTTTGCTGCTGCGGAAGTTCCAGCTGCTACAGCTCCTATTACAATTATTTTCATCTTAGCCTCCTTATATAGCTATGTAAAATTTTGTATCATACATTTCATATCAATTTTTTTTGATGTATACTAATTAATATACTTAGTTCAAAGGGTTTTGTCAATATATTTTATCTAAAGAAACAATAAATATTTTATCTAAAGAAAGAATAAATTAGCAACAGTTCAGCCATGCCGTTCAATAATAAAACTATTTTTACATTAAACTAATTTGGTTATGTGCAAAGTGAATAAAAATGGAGAAGGAAATTTGGTAATTATAGTAGAAAAAGAGAATGTGGGTTGACAAGTATAATAGCTTATGTTAAAGTTTGTTTAACGATAAAGTAAAGTGTATCGAATTTAGTGGTAATTTTTTTTGGAGATTATCTTTAACGATAAAGTACAGAGGTGAAAAATGGCGACAATTAAGGAAATTGCAAAGGTTTGTGGCATATCTGCAACAGCTGTAAGTAAAGCTTTACGTGGAGAAAGTGACATAAGTGGAAAAACAATTGAAAAGGTCCAAAAAGTTGCAAAAGAAATGGGTTATTCTCCAAATATTGCAGCAGTGAGATTAAAGACGAATCGTTCGTATATGCTTGGAATTTTATTGAAAGATGCAATGGATAGTGGTG
>CAYJKD010000120.1:1514-8371 GCA_964370595.1 uncultured Lachnospiraceae bacterium | reverse complement strand
ATATCACCTTGTAAAAACGTAGTTTGAAATAACGTTTCATTAACCATCTCTTCTTTACGACTTTCTACATACTCTTTTAATCCTGCCGATTTTGAAGCAACTGATACCATTGACATCATTCGATTTCCACGATTAATATTCAAAAGCTTTGCAATTGGCCCTAGCTCATGGGTTGGATAATTTTCACAATTTCTATGAATATACTCATTTAATCGGTAATGTCTATTTTCTTTTCCATGAAGAATTTCAGCTCTTAAATCATGTGCATATGCACCGTGGCAGTGAACAATATCACCAAATATTCCATCTCGAACCATAGCCGTAATCATTTGTTCTGTTTTATTATAACAACAGTTTTCCAAAAACATAAACGGTGTTTTTGTCTTCTCATAAGTATGAACAAGATCCCAACATTCTTGAACAGAATATGCACCATTCACTTCAACACCTACAGCTTTTTTTGCATTCATTGCATCAATTGCAATATAAATATGAGATTTCCAATCCGAAAAAACAAATACAGCATCTATTGTTTCTCTTGATAAAAGTTCTTGGTAATTCGAGGTACAAAAAGGCTGTACTCCTGTTGCTTTCTCCACAAGTTCTACACCTGCTTCCATTCGATCATCATAAATATCACATAATCCTACTACGGTAATATTAGGAATTTGAAGGATTGTTTTTAAATTTCCTCTACCTCTACCGCCCAATCCAATAATCCCTATGTTTATATTTTCCATCTTATTATTTCCTCTCGTTTTTTTTATTAGAATATCATACAGAGTTTATCGCGCATATAGAAATTTTTACTTTTATTACTGTGTTTTTTTATTCTTTATTGACACCATCTTCTCTTTTCTTTATTATTTAAAATAAAAAAGGAATAATTATTATGGAAAAATTTATTCTCAAAGACTCTTTAGCTATGCACTTTACTACAGAATTAGATCGTGATTTTTACATTCAAGAAATCGGTTATCATGACTTCCATTCAATAGAACCTTTAAAAGTAACAAGAATTCAACGTCACTATACTATTCATCTTGTACTCGGTGGGCAAGGCTATGTATTCTTAAACAATAAAAAATACGATGTATCTGAAGGTAGTTTATTTTATATTCCGCCTAATGTTAATTTGTGTTATTATCCCGATGATACTACTCCTTGGAAATATGTATGGTTTTCTCTTAATGGAGAAAAAACTTCTGAATATGCTCAACTTTGTAATTTGTCTACCTCAAATCCTATCACACGTTGCACCGAGTATCCTCTATTGTCAAGGGAAACAAATTTTCTTTTATCTAAGTTAGAAAAAAAAGGACGCTTGGGTTATTATGAAACCTTATCTATGTTTTATAAATTAGTTGATCTTCAAATGTCTAGCCAAATAGCTCGTTCTAATAATTTAGAGGATTTAGCTATCACTTATATCGATCTTCATTTTCATGAAATTGACTTTTCAATCGATCAAATGTGTCACGAACTTCATATCAGCCATTCTTACTTATGCAAGATTTTCAAACAAAAGTGGCTAAAGAGTCCAAAACAATACCTAATTGAAGTACGAATAAAAGCAGCGAAAAATTTATTACTGACTACAAGTTTAACGATCCACGAGACAGCTTACTCTGTTGGATATTATGATGAAATTCATTTTATGAAAACATTTAAAACCATGGAAGGATTAACTTGCAAACAATATCGACAACATTATATCAATTCTGATTTCGAAATAAAAAATCATTAATCTTACTTAATTTTCTTTAATAAAAAAAGAGCCAATCTAGTAACAATACTAAATTGACTCTTTTTTTGTGATTTTGTGATAGGTTTTTCATTTTTTAAGAGAGCTTAGAAATTTCACTTTCTAATATATAGGATACATGAAATTTGAAAAAGGTTCACACAAAAAATATTTTTTATTTAGTAATTACATTATTTTGTGTACAGGAGTTTCGAATTATAAACTTAGTTGGTAAAAACACCTTTGCTGCGCCTTCTTTTTTCTCAATAATATTACACAAAATCTCTGCTGCTTGAATCCCTAGTTTACCAACAGGCACATCTGTAGTCGTTAATGATGGTGTTACTGCTGATAAAAACTCATAATTATTATAACCGATTATAGAGAGGTCCTCTGGTATTTTTAAATTCAACTCAGCTGCAGCCTTATAGCATCCAAGCGCTTTTGTATCGTCTGTAGAAAATATCGCAGTTGGCGGATTTTCTTGTGATAGCAATTCTAATGCAGCTTCATAAGCATCCCCTACTGTATATCCTCCATCCACAATATTTCGATAGTTAATCGGAACATTTGCATTTTTATGAGCTAACAAATAACCATCAAGGCGATCTCGACTTACTACATAACTAAGAGCGGAATGGATACAACCTATATTCCTATGCCCTAACGAAAACAAATATTCAATCGAACGATTACTTCCTTCAATATTATTTGTATCTACTTGAAACACAACATCACTTAATATCGGATTGGAAACTCTTCCAATCACAACAAAAGGAATTCCTAATTCATATAATCGTGTAACTAGCAGATCTTCACACTTTGATCCTAATAAAATCACTCCTTGTACCATGGAACTTTTAACTAAAGAGGTGCATTGTTCCACTTCTTCTATATCGTTATCTGCATGATTTAAAATCACATGATATCCAGCTTTTTGCATATACTTACTTATATTCATAAGAACTCTCGAAGTGTACTCTGAATTCGAACTTCTTGAAGCTGCTACTGCAATAGCCTTAAGAGGTGTACCACTTAAGCTTTGAGCCATTCGATTGGGTTCATAGTTCAGATTTTTCACTGCTATTTCTACTCGTTCACGAATTTCTGGATTTACATTTGGTACTTTATTGATTACTCTTGATACTGTGGCAATGGATACATTTGCCATTTTTGCTACGTCTTTAATACCAATTGGCATAGTGGTCATTCCTTTGTTTGGATTTAGCTATGATTATCAAATGAATATAATCATAGTCATAGATTGTTTTTTCATTTCTATTCTAGCATTTACTTTGCAATTACTCAAGTTATTGACTAAAATTCCTTATTCCAACTATATACATCACTCTTTTTATAAATAAAAGTGAGAGTTTCCTCTCACTTTTATTTACTATTAACCTTTTACAGCTCCTGCCATAATTCCACTTACAAATAGTTTTTGTGTAAATAAGAACAATATAACAACAGGGATAATCGCCAGAACATTAGCCGCTAAAACGGTTGACCATGACATAATATCTGTTGAATTTGTAATATAAGCTAACTTTAGCGGAATCGTATATAATGTACTATCTTTAATTAAAACAAGTGGCATCATAAATGAATTCCAGTTATTAGCGAATTCGATAATTGCTAATGTAGCTATTGATGGTTTTAATAGTGGCATTACAATTTCAAAAAATATTCGATATTCATTACATCCATCAATTCTAGCTGCTTCAATCAATTCATCTGGTAGACTTTCTATATATTGTTTCATAAATACAATACCGAACGAAGTTACAGAGAATGGTAAAATAAGCCCCCACAAATTATCAAATAAACCAATTTGTGTAATAATAAAGTATAAAGGCATCAAAAGCACAGTTGGTGGCACTATCATCGTAGCTACAATCAGTGTAGTGAGAACCTTTTTTCCTACTATATTTTTCTTAGCTAGGGCATATCCACCCATGGAGCAGAATAAAATAATCATAGCAGTTGTAATTACTGATACAAATATAGAGTTTTTAAATACATCTAAAAATTGTAATCGATCCCATACTGTAACAAAATTTTCAAAATATAATTCCTTTGGAAATAATGTTGGAACACTTAAACTCATTTCAAAATCTGATTTTAAACTTGAGATTAAAAACCAATATAGTGGGAATAAAAACATAACAGCTATTATCATTACCATGATAGTTCTTAAAATAAAATTCTTTTTTGCCATTACTTTCCTCCTAATAGTCTAAGTGCTTTTTCAAAACTTTATTTTGAATCAGTACAATAATTACAGTTACCATAAATAAGATGTAACTTATCGCTGCTGCATTGCCCAATCTAAATTGAGAGAATGCTTCATTGTAAATCAAGAACGGCAATGTAATTGTCGAGTTATCTGGACCACCACCTGTCATTACAAATACTTCTTGGAATACTTTTAATACATCTACAAATGTAAGAATCGTAACAATTGAAGTTATTTTAAGAAGCAGCGGAAATATGATAAATTGAAACTTTTTAAACCCATTGGCTCCATCTACATCGGATGCCTCATAGAGTTCGTCTGGAATGGTCTGTAACCCCGCAAGAAACATTAGCATAAAATATCCAATTTTCCTCCAAGCACTCATTATTGCAATTACTGGCATTGCAAACCTGCTATCGCCTAACCATGATGGACCTTCAATTCCAAATGCCTGAAGTACGGCATTAACAATTCCATTATCACTTCTAAACAAAGACATAAAAATCACACTAGCACTTACAATCGATATGATGTAAGGCACAAATACTGATGTTCGAACAAACCCCACACCTTTAAACTTTTTGTTAATCAAAAGTGCAATTCCCATGGAAAATGCAATTGTAAGCGGAATGTAAACCACTGCAAAATTTAGCGTATTTCCTATCGCTTTAACAAATAATGGATCTTCAAACGCTGCTAAGTAATTTTGAAAGAAAACTATTTCTCCCGGTACTTCCCAAAGTTCTGCTCTCCTTAAATCCACCATACTTATATCCTTAAAACTTGCTAAAAAGGACCATAAGATTGGATAGAAAACCGAAATAGTAAGCACAATAATAGTTGGCATAATAAACACATATCCGCTTAGATCAAACTTCTTTCTTTTCTTCACTGTTACCTTCTTTCTATTACTCTAAAATTTTGTTTCCTTGTTCTGTAAGCTCTTCTACTACTTCATCAATTGTACGATTACCATTAGCGATTGCATTAAATCCTGCTGTCAAATATCTATCTCTAATTTCGCTCCAAGCTGGCACTGGAACTTCAATACTAGGATTGTCAAAACCTTGTATAAATCCTAAGAACACTGGATTTTCCACAAAGTACTCGCTATCTTGTAGGTCATTACGAATAGGAACACGGAATGGATAGTAGTTTCCTGTTGCTTCATCAATTTCACCATTCATTAATTGTTCTTGTGCTTCAATACTTACCATAAATTTAATAAATTCTTTTGCATCTGAAATCACTTCTTCATCTTCAACTAGTGTAGAGATTCCGATTGCATGAACAGATGCTTCTGCTGCTCCAGGAGTTCCTTCATGAACAATTTGAGCTAGTGGAAGTGTACCAACTTCAAAGCGGTTTTCTTCTTCAAGTTTCCAAATATCAGTTACTCCCCATGGTCCTTGTAGTTCAAATGCTATTTTTTGTGTACGGAATGCTTCCATTACTTCTGTTCCTGAATGCTCTGTCCAGCCATCTTGTCCATATTGTCCTAATGTATTAAAATAATAATCAAGACCTGCTTTACTTGCATCACTACCTAATGCAACTTTTCCTTCTTCATCAAGTAGAGATCCACCAAAGGAATTTACAAACATTGCTGTCATCCAGCTAATATCTCCAACTTGCTTTCCTACCATACCAAAACCTTTTGCATCAGTATTCTCTTCAACTGCAATCAAAGCTTCTTCAAATGCTTCCCAAGATGTAATAGCTGCAACATCAACACCTGCCTGATCAAGAAGATCTTGATTATAAACAATACTCATTGTATGTCCTAACCATGGTACACCATATAATGTTCCATCTACTGAAACCATATCCATAACTGCTGGTGCAAAAAATTCATTTACATATTCAAAATCTGAAGTCAAATCATAAAAATATCCTTCTTGGCCTAATGAAGTTGCAGAAAAATATTCTAGTTGTAGAAGCTCAGCTTCACTTGTCATAATATCTTCTACTTTTGTATTTCCACTAACTACTTCTACTGGTCTGCCATCTGTTTGTGCATTATAATTATCTACAATTGCTTTAATTGCTTGTCCTCTTCCACTTTCAACATCCCATGTGATTCTAAACTGCATTGGTTCTAAGTCGCCTTGTGGAGCTTCAGCTTCTTCTACTTCTTCCGTAGCTACCGTTTCTTCTCCTGCTTTTGTGGTCGCTTGTGTTTCTTCACTTTGAGTGTTACTTGTTCCGCACCCTACGATTGATGAAGCTACAATCGCTACTGTCATTACAGTTGCTAAAAATCTTTTTTTCATGTTCTTCCTCCTAAAATCTTTTCCCTTAGTTTCTATATACATTTGACTCTACTCATTTATCATATGAATCAAAAAATATATCATTTTGTTAACATTACTATCCTGTAGTATAACACTTCCTTTGTAACTTAACTCCTTCATAAATTCATTTGAAATAAATTCATCAATATTTCATTTAAAGCTCTATATGAAAAATACTTTTCTGCAACTGAATAATTATTACTTGCTTGCTTTTGATATGTTTCTTTCTCTGTCAATACACGAATTACTCCACTGGCTGCTTGTTCAATTACTTCATCTGTGATTTTGAGGTTTCCCTCTTCTCCTGTAAAACAATTTCCTAATGAAGTGTATTTAATCCCTGCTTCTTTTAAATCCCTTTCAAATACAGGATATTCATATACTAACACAGGTTTTTTACCAAACATTGCTTCAAGTAACTGATTTCCCCATCCTTCTAAAATTGATGGATATGTAACAAAATCACACATTACATACGAATCCCAAATAGAATAAATCTTATTACCATTTTCATCTTTACTTCTCGAATGTTGAAAAACATCATTTGCATACTTATACTTCACATTGTTTTTTTCTAACTTTT
>CAYJKD010000120.1:0-1504 GCA_964370595.1 uncultured Lachnospiraceae bacterium | reverse complement strand
ACTTCTCAATCAAGAACTCAAGATACTCTTTCGATTCATTTAGTCCGATCATAACAAAGCAAATCTCACTATCTTCCGAAAAAATCTTTCCATTATAAAGCTCTTTTCCGATTAAATCTTTTTTTCGTTGATTCATTTCGATAATGACATCAATTGCAAATTCGATTGCTTTTCTTTCTGTAATACGTGTTGCTTGTAGCAAAATAATATCATTTTCGTTAATTCCTAATGTATCCCTCAGGTCTTGGTTATATTCATCTTCCTTCCAAATTTCCTGATCAAAATCAAATACATTCGGAACTACTACCGTTTTTATATTTTTTCGGTTTAGCACTTCATCTTGAGCAATTTTATTGATTACACAATGACTTACATTTTGAAAATCAGGCAAGAAATAATTTTCTAAAATGTCACTTACAAACTCCACCTTAGGATTTGAATATAAAATTCTCTCCCAGTAAAAATCATGATTATGTCCTACAAACTGAACATTTTCACATCGCTTTGCTGCATTTGTAAATGCAATTCCAGCTGGAAGATGCCAACCTAATGACCATATGTTATTAGGAACTACAACATCAATCTCTTCGGCTTGAATAAAATCAACTAATTTGTTTTCAATAATTTTAGCATAATCAAATATTTCATTTTTCAGCTCTTCATCGTTTTCATAATCTTCAAATTCACGGTAACAATTTTTAACAATCTTATTATTTATTTCACCTTGATAATGAAGTTCATCAATAATGTGTGCATCAACAGAACCTTTACTCCCTGCAATATAAACACATGTATGACCATTTTTTTCTAATACGTATTTCCATTTATCCATTTCAAGAGAAACTCCATCGGTTTCTCCTACACGAAAGTGTGCTAATGCTATTTTCATTTGTATATATCCTTCCTAACGATCAACTAATCTTCCACACGTATCCACATACATTGTAGGGAATCAAGTTTAACTGCATCAATCTGCTTTGTATTTGAAAGAAGATCAACTCCCTTTACTTTTGTATCACAAATCACTTCATCTGTAGAAACATTGATTAAAACTAATATCTTTTCGCCTGTTTGTTCATTAATTCTTGTAATTCCAAATATTCTATCATCTACATCAACAACTACTTGTCTCGCATTTGGATGAAATGCCGATTCTTTTTTTCGAATATCTATTCTTCTTAAAAGCTCTTCGAAAATACTCTTGTTTGGTGTATTTGCAGTTAATGATTCTATCAATTTTTCCGCATTTAACTTCTCTCTATTAATTCTTCGATTGATTCCTGAAGTTTCAACGCCATAGTAATCATTACGTGAGCCAACTAAGCTATGTATATATATTCCTGGCATTCCTATTACAGAGAGCAACACGGTTTGCGCTGCTATAAAACGCAGATAGCGTTCTTCCTCTGAAGCATTTGGACTTGTAAGTGCATCTTGATAATTTATGTTTAATTCATATGGACTCTTTGTCCCATCCCCATTATCTTTATAAGAAACACGACCT
>CAYJKD010000119.1:0-8499 GCA_964370595.1 uncultured Lachnospiraceae bacterium | reverse complement strand
AACCACCTTTTCCACGGTTTGATCCTTCATATTTTCCATAAAGCTCTGCCATCATGGCTTTTACATCGCCACCTTTAGCAATTGTGTGTCCATGCCCACGGTGTGTACTTGAAATAAAGTCTTCTTTTTTCAAATTCATGCAAGCGCCAACGCCAATGGCCTCTGCACCTACATAAGAGTGTGCAAGTCCATAAATTTCTCCCGCCATCCACAAATCACGAACGCTACTATCGAACGCACGAATCAGAGACATTTTGTAAAAGATTTCTTCCATTTCCGCTTTCGTCATATCCTTTGGTGCTTTTAGCGGAGTTAATGTAGGTAGCATATCACGTATGCTTTGTGCAATTTTTTCCATATCCTAATCTCTTTCTATAGCTTTTTCGCTATGGTGTTATATATTATATTTCATGTTGGTAACAAATTATTATTTTCTATAAGTCAACCTATGTGAAAGATTCAAAGATTCACACAAACCACACCTCCTAATAATATTTCTTCACTGGTAACTATATATTTTATATAAAGATTCTACTTTTATCCTCTGCATTTTGTCAATATTCAATAACTTCATTTGCACAGCCAAAAATAATTTCCCACAAATCGCATATCCATTCCATGGCTTAAGTTTTATTTTCACACAAAGGAACACTTGTTGCATAATATGAAATCTTGTTTTCTTTTTCTACTATTCCTAGTTTACATCTTTCCATAAAAAAACTGCCTCGCTATTGAAAGCGAAACAGTTTTTTCTCATCTTCAATCTGTATAAACAAAACAGCAGATCATTTCAACTGGCTCTTCTCCATAAGCCGCAACTGCATGTTCTTCTCCGTCATAATTGATATGTACATCCCCTGGTTCTAAAATATATTCCTTTCCATTATCAATAAATAATGCCTTTCCTTTTACAATAAAATTGATTTCTGTTTGCCCTGGATGAGGATGCATTTTACTCAGCGGACCTGGTGTAATTGTCATTTTGCTAAACAACCTCATATGTGGTGGAAGTTCTGTTAAATAATCCATAGCCACCATATTTGCAGGTTCTGGCATAAATCCTGTTACCTCACGAAGTTTCACATCTTTTGCATATCGAATCATAATAAAATACCACCTTTCTTAATCTTTATTCATCCTATAAAACAAGTGGGTATTCAAACTCAACTACTTCGTTGAGATTATGAATTTTACCCACTTATTTAATCATATTATCATTATTGATTTTTATACACCCTTTATCCTTCTATGGAGTTAATCCTGGAAGTTGGCTAAAATATGGCCATACACTCATTAAGATAAATCCAATCAAAGGTACTGCAATCGCATTGATTATTAAAATTCCACTTCCTCGTTTGATACACTCATTTACATTAAGTCCATATCCCACTGAGATAGAACGTACCCCTACTGGCAATAAGTAAGAACCTGTAAATGCCATACATGTGATAAATACATAAGGAGTTGGGTTGATTCCTAGTGCAGTTGTAACACTAAGTACAACAGGAATTGCAATGGATGCTGCTGCTGTTTGAGTCGATCCTTCTGCAATTAAGTAAGTGAAGATTGAGAAGATAAAAATCATTCCAAGTCCACCAGTTAAAGACATACCTGTAATCAATACTGCAATCGTATCTGCTGCACCACTAGCGGTAATCAAATAGCCCATTAAACTACCACTTGCTACCAAGAACAACATAGTCCACATCATATTTTGTTGCGCATATTCCCAAGTAAGAATTGGCTTCTTTTTCTCATCACTTATCATAAATCCTAATATGCCTAAACCAAGAAGGACATAAGCTGGTGACAATGCTGGAAGAATTGATGCATATAGTGGACGTGTGAAAGAAAGAATCACACCAACTGCAAACAAAGTTGCAGCAATTGCCTCTCCACGTTTCATTTTACCAAGACTTGCATATTCATTAGCAAAATACTCTTTTGTACCTTCAAGCGTCTTTGTCTTAAGTGGTGTAACAAGCATACCAATTACAATTGCAATACCCACTAGTAATGCGATTGGTGTCATATGTAAAATCCAATCAATATACATAAACTCTTGTCCTGTGTATGCTTCTACAAGATCAATTGCGATTACATTCATCGCTCCACCAAGAGGAGTGATACCACCACCTACGATGGAACCGTAAGCAACCGCTAGTAAGATTGGACCTGTTAAATCACTTTTTTTCAAATCATTGTGACCTAAGAACTTCAACATTGCCACTGCAACTGGTGTTAACAGTGTCACTACTACTGTATTCGCTAAAACTGAACTAAATAATGCACTAACAACAAACCATACAATCATTTGATGCTTTACATTATTACCAACCAAACGGAGTGCAAATAATGCCAAACGTCGATCAAGACCAGTTGTTGTCCAAGGCATTGTAAGCAAACAAGCACCAAACAACAGTACAATTGTTTCAGAAGAGTACTGTGAAATTACAGAACCCATAGGAACAAAATTAAATAAACCATTGATAACTACAGGAATAATTGCTGTTACTGCTAATGATACTGCTCCCGTTACCCACCATGCGATCATCCATAATGATACACCTACCGCACATGCACCAGCCACTCCAAAAGTAGCTTCTAATGCGAATCTGCATAAAATAAATATTGCTGGACCAACCCAAAATCCAAGCGCCTTTTTCATGCTACTGCTTTCACTTGCCATAACTCTTATCCCTCACTTTTCCCTTATTAAAATCTCATTTGTCTCACTTGCAAGAAATTTAATACCCATTTGTAAAATATCACTAAAATAGCATTATTATCTCTCATTCAGTCTCAACTTTAGCTAAGTATATCATCGTAATTCCATTAAGTCAATTTTAATTCTCATATTAATGATACTTTTGGATACTTTGATAATTTTTCAGTTTAATTTTTAGTAATTAATCACAAAAAAATAACACAACTCGATAGCTATCGTGTTATGTTACTTTTATAATTTCATTCCATTATTTCTTATGATATGATTTTATCTTTTTCGGTTCAATTCCATGCTTTGTACAAAGTCGATAAAATGTAGCTCTACTTACTCCCAATTCGCTATACGTGTATTCAACATCGCCACCATTTCTATGTAAAGTCTCTAAAATTTTATTTTTTTCATCTGCTAATCTTTGCAAATCCTGAAAATGATTCTTCTCTGTATCCCATGTCAAGTCTTCATTTGTTATGATATTACCATTTGCTTTATAGAATGAGCGTTCAATACAGGCTTCCAATTCTCTTGTATTTCCTGGCCACGAATATGCTAATAGCGAATCTAGATATTCATCAGAAATTTCTTTTTCTTGCTCTGGATGCCTTTCATTAAGACGTTTCAAAAATAATTTTGCCCCCAGTGTAATATCCTCTGATCGATGTCGGAGTGCTGGAATATTTAGCTTCAATGCGCTAATTTTCAAGTATAAAGCATACAAAAAGCGACCTTTTAAACATTCTTGATGTAAATCCAAACTAGTTCCAACCATTATACGTACATCTAGCTTCGGCTTACTTCCTTCCACTACCGCTCGTGTCTCCATAATTTCTAATTGACGAAGAAACTGTTGTTGTAACTCAAGTGGCATCCGATCAACTTCTGATATAAATAGGGTTCCTCCATTGGCTAATTGAAACTTGCTTATATATTGCCCCTTTTCATTTGTCCGTTGTTTTTTTCCAAACAATTCCATATCAATTTGTTTTCTTGGAGATGAAAAACAATCAATGGTTATGAATGGTGCATTGCTTCGCCCACTAGCTCGGTGAATTGCTTGTGCAAACAAATCTTTCCCAGTACCCAATTCTCCTTGTAATAAAATATTTGCATCATACACTGCAAATTTCTGTGCTTGAAATACAGTTTTTTTCATCAATTGATTCTCTATAAAAATATCTTCAAAGCTATATAATGCTTGATTTCCTAATAGTAGATTAGCCGATTGAATCAATTGTTCTTGCATTTTTATATTAAGAGTGTAAACTCGACTCCCCATATTTATTGAAGTTGAAATCGCTACATTACAATAGCCACTTTGGTTTAGCAAATCAATCTTTGTTTGTTCAAACGTAAGAATTTCGCCGTACAAACAACTTTTTACCTTATCCCAATCTACATTTGGCATAATATCCAAAAAATTCAATTTCTTTCTCTTTTTTAGAAGAAGAAGTTCTTTTGCATTGCTATTAAGATATAATAGATTCAAATTGCTGTCTAATAAAACAACATTTTCATCACTACCTTCCATAGATGCTCGAACCAAATGGGTTTCATACGCTCTGGCTAACATCATTTCAATACTAAATGCCATCGATACCGTTAATGCTAATGTATGTAAATCCGTCTCTCTTATAGGTCCTGCAAAACTAATCGTTCCTGTAAGTTCTCCTCCATGCCCATGAATTGGAGCACCACAGCACATTCTTTTATGGTATACTGGCCGAAAATGCTCTGCACCTTGAATCTGAACAGGTCTATCATTTTCAAGAACTAAACTCACACTATTTGTTCCAACCGAAGTAGCATCCCAAAGTGTTCCCTCCACAAGTTTTACATGGTCTGGTCGACTATCATTTTCAATGGAACCAACCACTTTTAATACATAACCTACACTATCTGTTAAAAACATCAGAAATTGTGAATTACCAACAACCTCATTTACATGCTCCATAATAGGTACTGCTGCATCCATCAACTCTTTGTTCGCATCCAAAATACTTTGAAACACATTTTGATCCAATCGTTTTTCTAATGACCATTCACTTTTTGGATGCAACCCACGATCTCGACATTCTCTCCATGAAGTTGCGATAATTGAATCGAGGCGTTCATCAATAATATTATGATCTGCAAATTTTTCCCATATTTCTTGCAGCAATTCTTCCTTCATCCTTCTCCCCCATCAATACATCATTTTATTCTATAATTTAATCTTATAATTTTTTTCTTAACATCTCACAAATACTTATTTTCCTTGTGATTGTAACACATTTATATTTTGTTAGCAACACACGATGCAAAAAGAATTCCATAACGCATAACTCAATTGCATCATATGAAATGTCAAAAAAGCTTCTTGCAAGGAACTACTCCTACTAGTTGCATTCAGAAATTTTGTATGTTACAGTATAAAGAAATTTAGCCCTTTGTCACATCCACTATACCAGGGTATAAATTAGGAAAACGAAAGGATGTAATCATTATGCTTACTACACAAACTTACTCCAATGATCCATTTTTCAATCAAGCTTATGAAGAATTCATCTTAGATAACTTTACTTATAAAGATGTTTTCTACACTTGGCAAAATACACCCTCTGTTACATTTCCCCATGGAAACCCACTCAATTGCAAAAACATTGTATCTTCTCTTTCTCAAAAAGAAGTTCCCATTCTTCCAAGATTAAGCGCTGGCAAAGAGCTTTACTGTGATATGGGATGCATAAATTATACTTATATTACGGATAATTCTGCAAACTATGATCCATCCACATTGGTCACTCAAATAATGGCTTCATTAGAAACCTTTGGCCTCGCTCCAAAAAATGACAGTGATTTAAATATTTTCATCGATGATTTCTTGATTTGTAAAAATACAATACACCAATCTGACCGTCGAATCCTTATTCATGGGAATTTGTATTTTGATAGTGGTTTAGAACAAGTAGCCGTTGTGCAACAGGAACAAAATTACAAAATTGCTAACATTCGCCCCTACTTAAACAGTGATATGACCACGCACGAGTTCAACTATCATATGCTTAAAACCATGTTACCTGAAGACTATCGCTATTTGGATATTTCTCCTGAAGAGCGGCAAGAAGTTTGGCGATTGGCACAAAATAGTTATATAAAATAACAAACAAAAGGAGAATATTATGGATATTTCAAGAAGAAAATTGCTACACATAAACTTAAGTGTACCTAATTTACATGATTCACTTGAGTTTTACACACAAACTTTAAACTTCAATATTGTGGAGCGTTACGAAAAAAATGGAAGAGAATTTGTATTTCTCACAGACGGAACTCTAACCTATGAAATCTTTGAAAAAGAAGGAATTGCAGCTGCAACTTTTGACCATGTCGCTTATGAATCAACTGATATTGAAGCTGACTACAATCATTTCAAAAACATGGATCCTGACCTTCTTACCACAGAAATTGGCTATGCTGATTTTTTATTTGAAAATGGACTTTATTACTTCTTTATCAAAGGACCTGGCAATGAGCGAATTGAATTTTGTCAAAAAAAACTATAATTCAACGATATCACTTCAATACTTACACTCAAAAAGCATCAAGGAATTCCTTCTCCTCGATGCCTTCTGGGTGTTTTTCTTTTCATAATCTGATTTTATTCAAATTCCTACTATTAGCACCTTATCTAAATTTACAATTACACTTTATAATCACTTTCTACAATTGGATTAATTTTCGCACCTAAAAATTCAGCAACACAATCTGCTATAAAATTATGGTCATCAAAGTGATATAATCCTGTTGCTGATACAGAGCCAATTACACCTACATTTTTAACCTTAATAGGGAATCCACCTCCAAATTCAGTATAATTATCAACTAATTTCAATCCCTCAAGTGTTTTATTATTTCCATTTAAGAATGCATGAAAATACAAAGTGCTTGCATACCTTGTCATTACTGTTTTATGTTTTGATTCCAACCATATCTCAGCTGTCGGTATTCCTCTTGGAGTTGCATGTTGAAATACAGTAAGCCCACTTGCCATGCGTATACTAATTACCACTCCTAAATCTCGCTCTTTTGCAAGCTTCGCACATATTTTTCCTAATTCCCATGCATCATCATGAGTAAACTTTTCAAATTCCAATTCATGTTCTTGCTTTTTAATATCTTCCATCATTTTTTTGTAATTCATACTCATTGTCCCTCTTTATTATTTGAATTTTATTACACTGTACTAAATACACTCCAATACGTAAATAATAGATAACTAATTCCTGTCATAAGTGCAACTACAATAATGGTCAGTTTCCACCCTTCTTTAAACATATAAATAGGCGGCAATCCATAACCAACTGGAATTGCTCTAATTGAAGTTGGAAGCATATAAGAAAGGTTAACACCAATTGAAGCAACATACACATATGGTATTGGATTTTTCCCCATCCCTTGCACAATGGAAATAACAATCGGTATTGTTACTGCTGCAGTTGCTGTATTCGAGGTTACATCTGACATAATAATTGTAAATGCAATCATTACAAATATAAAGAACAAATCGTTATCCAAATTCATACTTGCTACTGCATTGCCAATTGCAACCGATGCACCAGATTCATTAATTAATGTACCTGCAGCTAAGCCTCCTGCAAAAACATAAATAAGTTCCCATACGATTTTAGTTTGAACTACTTTCCACCTCATCAAACGCATTCCACCTTCTCTTGTAATAAAAAATGATAGAAATGCAAATAAAATAAAAATATAAGCAGGTTTTAATCCTGGTAGTAATTCTTGATATAGCTGTCTTGTAAAAGATAATACTGTTGCAATCACAAATAATAATAGAGATATTACTTCTGCACGACTAATCTGTGGCAATCGCTTATATTGCTCCACAAAATACCCTTTGGTTCCACCTAAAGTATCACCTTTTTTTACATTTCTCAATAAAAAAATGATGTTGCTTGTTATTAGTACTACCATAATTGGGAAAAATCGCACAACCCATGCGCTATACATATATTCTTCACCTGTAAGCTGTTGCAAATAATCTATGGTAATTAAATTCATCGCTCCACCTAGAGGCGAAATGAGCCCACCTACCCCTGCAGCATAAACAATCGTTAATAGTATTTTTGATCCGACTTTACTCGTTTCTATATGCTTCTCACCAGCATATTTCAGCATAGAAACAGCAATCGGAGTAATGGTAGCACATACAACAGAATTAGGTAAAATAGATGATAAACTTGCTGATATCAAAAACCAAATAACAAGCTGATTGCGTAAATCACTTCCCACCAAACTTAATAACTTAGCAGCTATTCTCTTATCTAACCCTGTCTCTTCCCAAGAGATTGTTAGAATCGATGCTCCTAATAATAACATAATCGTTTCTGAAGCATAATTTGATATTACTGCAGGCATACTTGCCATAGGAATAAAGGAATTGATTATTATTGGAAGAAATGCTGTTACTGCATAGTCAACTGGAGCAGTAACCCACCAAAATGCCATCCATGCAACAGTTCCAATTGCTACTCTACTCTCATACGACTCAAAAACAGACTCGGGCAAAGCTACACAACTCAACAAAAAAAGCAACGGTCCTATGCACAAATTAATTATTTTTTTTCTCTTATCCATAAAAAGCTCCTAAAAATCAATCTATTTTTCACTAATATTGGTAAATAAATAATTTTTAAGCATTGTATATCAAGAAAATCTACAACAATCTATTCTAAAACTATTTCCACCAAGATAAAGTTCAATTCCAACTAAGGCCT
>CAYJKD010000118.1:348-8511 GCA_964370595.1 uncultured Lachnospiraceae bacterium | reverse complement strand
TGTTTTCCCTTCAAAACAATCTAATATTTCTTCTGCTATATATGTTCTTCGTTCTGCTAGTTCAAATGAATCGTGAACGATTTCATATGCGTGATTCACGATTATAATACGTCCATTATAAATATCTGCAATTAAGTTTAGCTCCGTTTCAAGCACCTTTCTATTTTGGCTATCTCCTTCAAAATAGTTGGCTCTTGTTAGTTCACTACTTACGATTTGACTACGATTAAGAACTTCTATCATACGTAAATCTGTTTGACTTTGTTCAATAGAGGTCCTTATTGTTCTCCCAAAAATCAATAATGGAACAAATGAAAATATAAATAAAGCTAAAACAAGACAAACTTTCAAATTAAGTGTAATATTAAATCTATTTTTTAATTTCTCAATCATTCCCATAATCTCTTGCATCTACCTTTTTCTTACACCCCATTGCAATTACACCTGGTCCTGTATGGGCTGCTACACTAAGAGAAAATTTTCCCATAATCAACTCGTGATTTGGATATATTTCTTTGATTTCCCTACAAAACTCTTCTACAATTGATTCATCTGCATTATAAGCAACTCCAATATAGGCACCAGTTCCATCTGCGCCACCAAATCGTGTTTCTAAATCCTTTGCTATTGCAGAAAGAATCATTGCTTTTCCCTGCTTTGGAGTTCTTGCTTTTGCAAAAGCATCGATTTTTTTTCCTTGTATTTGAAGGATTGGTTTAATTCGAAGCAATGTACCAAGTGCTGCTGCTGTTGGAGTAACTCTTCCACCTTTTTTCAAATATTTCAGTGTATCCACCATCACATAAATACTAGCATCATATTTTGTTTTTTCTAGTATTTCTCTTACCTGAGCTGCTGATAATCCAGATTTTACTAATTCCATCGCATCAAGTGTCGCTCTTTTTTGAGTAATAGAGATTCTTGAATTATTTACTACAAACACTCGTCCTTCATAATCTTGTGCTAGCATCATTGCCGTTTCGCAAGAACCACTAAGAGAACTTGACATAGGGATATGCAGGATTTCATCATGATTTTTCAATAAATCTTCCCATAAATTAATGATTTTCTCTGGTGAAGGCATCGAGGTTGAAATATCAGCTCCACCTTCTAAACGCTGGTAAAATTCTTCTTGAGATAAATCTACACCTTCTTCATATGATTTTCCATCTATCATGAAAGGCATAGGAAGTACATGGATACCTAATTGTTTTGCCTCTTCTTGTGATATACCACTATTGCTATCTGTAATAATTGCTATTCTCACCGTATTTCCTCCTAGTTTCTCATTTGTATCTCTTATTTTAACCCATTTTTCATAATAATGGAAGTATATGTTTAAAAATGAAACAAACGAAACATTAAAACCTCCTACAAAAGAAAATTGACCTCTTTTTGTATTTCAACATTCAAGCCTATGGTAACGAAATTCAAATCATTATTAAAGACATTTCTCTAATAATTTGCTATACTAACATCTATAATTATTCTAATAATAAATGTGGAGGTGTTTACATATGCGAAGAAAAGACAGAGAAGTCTCAAACTTAGAGGAAATATTAAATATAGTAGATAAATGTGAAGTAATTCGAATCGGCATGCATGATGGAAAGGAACCTTATATTGTTCCTTTAAACTATGGTTATCATATTAATAGCAATGAGCTATATTTTTATACCCACTGTGCATCAGAAGGACGTAAGATTGATATTCTACATAGCAATCCAAATGTATGCTTTGAAATGGATTGCTCTTTTAATCTTTCTAAACATGAAATTCCTTGTAAATGGAGTGCATATCATGAAAGTGTTATGGGCACGGGAATTGTGAATATTATAACTTCTGTGGATGAAAAAAAATTCGCTATGGATTGTATTATGAAGCGTTATGGATTTGAAGGAATGCCTGTTTATGAGGAATCTGTTTTTAAGAAAACAACACTACTTCAACTAAAGGTAAGTGAAATCGTAGGGAAGCAGAATCTTCCTGCAGCGTCAAAGTAAAGGGATGAAACAACCATGCTCTACTATTTTCAAGCACCCAAAGAAAAAACCTATATAATGAATCTAGATTAAAAATCTATAACCGAGGAGGAAAATTATGCCACATATTAAAATTACCGGATTAGATACGGAACGTGTTCGAATATTATCAAGAACAGTATCAAAAAGTTTATCAGAGATTATTGATTGTCCTATAGACTGGATTACTTTTTCTATAGACACTTCTAGCAATGGCACTATCTTTTGCAATGGAGCTTTAGCAAAAGACACTGTTTTTATCCATGTAGAATGGTTTGATCGTGGCTGCGAGATTAAAGATTCTGTAGCTAAAATCATCACGGATGGGATTCTTCATACAAAAGACTTCATCTCCACAGAAATAGAATGTGTAGATGTGATTTTTGTTAATCTTGAAAAATCAGATTACTATGAAAATGGAAAGCATTTTTAATATTTACAATCAAACGAAAATGGAAGGTGATATACCTATGACTTTTGGAAATTTAGAATACTATTTAATTGGAGTGAACTTAGTGGGGTTTCTGTATTATCTCATCTATTTATCTTTTTTAATCAAAAATGATTCGAATATTTTTACCAATCTATCAGCCATCATTTCTCTACTTGGTGGTTCCTTAGGCATGCTTATTGCAATCATCATACGTAAGCAAAAAGCACAAAAGGAAACCATGACCTCTAGAATATTCATTCTATGCACTCTTGTAATATATGTACTCCTATACATAATTTTCAAAAGTGGAATGTTTAAAGATTTCTCATTTTCTTTTTGGAATCTTTTTGCTCATAATCATGCGCTCATTATATTTATAATTGCTATTAATATCATCACATTTATAACATTTGGAATTGATAAGTTGCTAGCTATTAAAAACCGTTCAAGAATTCCAATTGTTACTTTACTTGGTATGTCCTTAATCGGAGGAACCATTGGCGGACTACTAGCCATGTACCTATTTCGACATAAAACAAAAAAAGATTATTTTACAATAGGGTTACCACTCATAGGAGTTATGCAAATCGTTATCACTCTCTTTCTATACAACCTTTTGATCGTATAACGTATGCATTCACTTCTTTATCGTTTTACGGCTACTAACGAGGAGGATAATTAATCCCCTCGTTTTCTATTATATATACTTTGAACCTTTAATCCTTCTAATACGTTTCCATCATAAGGATTTTCACAAATTTTCTCTGCTAATGAGATCTTTAAATTCATTATGTATCAACTCATATTTGTCCATTAAAGGTTTTGCCGTTACTTCTAACGCTTTAAGAATACGATCTTTCTGAGCGATTACTATTTTAACTATTTCTTCATCTATTAAAAATTGACTTGCCATATCTTCTAGTATGACTATTGTTTTCTCCCAACTATATGAGGATTTATAGCTTCTGTTACTCAATAGGGCACTAATAATATCTGCTATAGCAACGATTCTCATAGGTTGAGATAGCTGATCGTCGCTTAACCCTAACGGATATCCTGTTCCATTAAGCTTCTCGTGATGAGATGATGCATAATCAATTACTTGCTGTTCAAAAACTCCTTGAAGCATTGATTTTGTTAATTCTGAATGTCCACGCATGATATTAAGTTCTTCTTTTTTTAGCTTTTCGGTACTCTCCAAAATATAGTGTGGAATCGCAATTTTTCCAATATCGTGAACCAAAGCAGCATAGGATATTCTTACTATTTCTTTTTCATCAAATCCCAAATACTTTGCTAAAAAAACTGCTATTGTTGTAGTATTAACCGAATGTAACATAGTGACACTGCTTTTAAAATCCATAGAATAGATTATCATTTTTAAGTAGCAATCAACTTCCTCTGAATCTAAATTTAATGACATAGATTTCGTAAAAGCCCAGTCCTTAATATGATTTTCAAATTCGTCCCAAACGTTATCTTCTTCTATAACCTTTTTCAGTGCAACAACATACTCATTGTCAAAATAATCTGTAGAATTTACATTCTCAATTAAATCGTCTCCTCTAAACCCACAGATAATTCCAATATCAACTCGATCTGCTATATGGATCAGTTGTGCATAGGCTGCAATCGAAGGTTCGACATCCTTAAGCATTTCAGCAGATGAATGATGATAAAGAATTGCCTCTGAGTATTGTGATAAAGGGGATAAATACTTTAGAAAAAGGTGTCCATAAACGGAATGTGCATCAACATCAACCGTTTCAAACGTAATCATCCTATCAATTTCTTCTGTTTTATAAGCTCCAATATCATGAAAAAGCGAAAGAAGAAAAAGCTTCTCTACATCAATTTCTACATTCATCCCCAATTTATAATAAATCTTTTCAGCCAAATATGCCACTCTTGTTCCATGGTCCATTAGTCGCTTATCATAACATTTTAATGCATGTGAGCATAGTAATATCACTTGGTGATTTGCAATTATACAGTTCATATCATACCTCTCTTACTCATTTTCCCCTTAACTCTAACAGTTCTTTATCACATAGCTATTGCTTTAATGTAAATTTTGAAATCAAATCGTGCATAATCGCTGCTTGACCAGAAAGTTCCTCACTAGCAGCTGCACTCTCTTCGGCAGTAGCTGTATTTGTAACAACAACCGATGAAATTTGTTCTGTATTTGTATTTACATTATTAATTGCATTGGCCTGCTCTAAAGACGCTGCTGCAATACTTTCAATAAATATATTCATCTCTTTTGTAAGTGCCATAACCGTATCAATTGATTTTGATGTTTCTGTAGCAATTGAATTACCAGATTCGATTACACTCCTTGTTTCTTCGATTAAAGTAGTTGTTTCCTGGGCAGCCTGTGCTGATTTAGTTGCTAGGCTACGTACTTCATCTGCAACTACTGCAAAACCTTTCCCTGAAGAACCTGCACGTGCTGCCTCTACTGCTGCATTCAAGGATAAAATATTTGTTTGAAATGCAATATCGTCAATCGTTTTAATGATTTTACCAATTTCGTTTGATTTCTCATTGATATTATCCATAGCCGTCATCATTGCTTTCATCTGTTGATTGCTAACTGCAAGTGCCTCACTTGCTTTTCTGGTAGCCAGTGTAGCATTTTCTGAATCCGAGGCAGTCATGTTGACTTTCTGATAGATATGAGTCACTTTAGAAGAAAGTTGCTGAATTGATTCCGATTGCTCCATAGAGCCTTGAGCAAGGGTTTGCGCTCCGATTGATACTTGATGCGATCCCATAGATATCTGGCTAGAGGCAACAGCAACTTGAGAAAGTGCTTGGTTTACCGAAATTATCATTTTGGAAATAGAATGGTGCAATTGTTTCCACTCTCCAACATATACTTCTGGATTATTAGAAGCAACACTCCAGTTTCCCTCTGCAACATTTCCTAAAATATACATCATATCGTGGTTGATGGTGCGTAATTTGCTCTTCATATCTGAAAATGTATCCACTAAAAATGTGATTTCATCATTCTGATTATCAATAATTTCAAAATCAAAGGATCCTTTTGCAATAAATTCTGCTGCAGCAACAACTTTTTCAAGGCGATTAGCAATTATCCGTTTGATAAAAATTCGTGTAAGTATTAAAATTATTATCAGTAACACAATACCAATCCCTATATTTAAAAATACACTTGTTAACAGCTGAGGGAGCAATTTGTTCGTAGGAAACCCTGCAAATAACACACCAATCACTTCTCCATTAGCATTCTTATACGGAACATAGGAACACAAATGTGAAACTCCTAAAATTTCAACATTTCCAATATAAGATTTTTTCTGCTTAATAACAATATCTGCAATTTCCTGATCTAAGCTTGTTCCAACTGCACGTTCTCCATTAGAAATAATTGTAGTATAAGCACGTACATCTCCATTAAATATTGTAAATTCTGTTCCTATAGCCTTTTTTAGAGAATCTAAAAGTTCTGTCTGATCGGTAGAAAATGGATCCTCTTGTCCTTCTAGATAGGTAGCTAAAAGGTTCGTGCCAGATACAGAGTTCGCCTTATAAAATCCAGATACTGTTTGTTGAGTTTCTATTGTGCTAATGATAATTAGAGTAGTAATGATAATTAGCACAATTATTGAAATCATTACATTGATTTTTGTAGAAAGCTTTCCGTAACCTTTCACTTGATTCATATATGCACATCCCCCTTAGTAACGTAATTAGACTATATAATCTTATTCTACTATAACTATCTCATATCCTCAAGTTATTATATATTTAAATTTAAAAAAACCATCTCTAAGCACAATCTATTTATGCCCTTAGAGATGGTTTCAATATTTATTTCATAATTAAAGATGTTCCTGTCATTTCCTTTGGTTGTTCCATTTCCATTACTTCTAATAATGTCGGAATAATATCTGCTAAACAACCACCCTCTCTTAATTTATAAGATGGATCTGCATTTACTAAGATAAATGGTACTGGATTCGTTGTATGTGCTGTAAAAGGAGTTCCTGTTTCATAATCAAGTAACTGCTCTGCATTTCCATGATCTGCACAAATAAACATTACACCATCTACTTTTTTCACTGCTTCTACAGCTCTTCCTAAACAACGGTCGACTGCCTCTACTGCTCCAATTGCTGCCGATTCCACTCCTGTGTGACCAACCATATCAGGGTTTGCGAAGTTAACGATAACCACATCGTATTTATCTGATTCAATTGCTTCAACAAGTTTATCACAAACTTCAGGAGCACTGATTTCAGGTTTTAAATCATAGGTAGCAACCTTTGGAGATGGTACCAAAATTCTATCTTCTCCTACATTTGGTTCTTCAATTCCACCATTGAAGAAAAATGTAACGTGGGCATATTTTTCAGTTTCAGCGATTCTAGCTTGTGTTTTCCCATTCTTTGCTAAATACTCTCCAAATGTATTTGTTATACCTTCTTTAACAAATGCAACTGCTTTATTGCTAATGGTTTCATCATAATCTGTAAAACATACAAACTTAATATCCCTACGCTCTTCACGTTTGAATCCTTCGAATGCATCATCACAAAATGCTCTTGTAATTTCTCTAGCACGGTCTGGTCTAAAGTTAAAAAAGATTACAGAATCATTATTTTGAATTGGCGCTATCGCTACTCCATCTTTTGCTACAACTGTTGGCATTACAAATTCATCTGTTTTATTTTCATCATAAGAAGTTTGGATTGCTGCAGTTGCACTTTCACATGTAAGACCTTCCCCTTTTGTCAGCGCATCATATGCTAATTTTACTCTATCCCAGTTCTTATCACGGTCCATTGCATAATAACGTCCCATTACAGAACCAACTTTTCCTACACCAAGTTCAGTCATCTTTGCTTCTAAGTCTGCTACAAATGATTTTCCCGATGCTGGAGGAGTATCACGTCCATCAAGGAAACAATGCACATAAACTTCTTTGATTTCATTCATTTTTGCTAATTCTAACAGTCCATAAATATGTGTATTGTGACTATGTACACCACCATCTGAAACTAAACCAAATAAATGTAAAGCAGACTGATTTTTCTTACAATTTTCAATCGCTGATAATAAATTCACATTTTCAAAGAAATCTCCATCTTTAATGGATTTTGTAATTCTTGTTAATTCTTGATATACAATTCTTCCTGCACCCATGTTCAAGTGTCCTACTTCTGAGTTGCCCATCTGACCTTCTGGAAGACCAACATCTAATCCACTTGCAAGCCCTTCTACATAAGGATATTCTTTCATTAATTGATCCATTACCGGAGTATTGGCTTCAAATACTGCATTTGCTTTTTCGATGGTATTTAATCCATAACCATCAAGAATCATAAGTACAACTGGTTTCTTGCTCATCTGTTTTCTCCTTTAACCTATAACATTTCAGCATGCTGAATTTATATCCACCCTTAACTAGGTTGACTAAACATCTAAAATCCACACACATTATATTCCATCACCATTGTACTGTATTTTATCTCATTTTGCAAGAAATACTGCTATGTTCTCTTTTTTAATTCAAGAACAAATATAAATAACTGAATTTCACAAATCTACTTAGCAATCACTTGTTTTGATGATTTAATCAAATTTTTCGTTATTTTTTTGACATAAAAATGGACTATTTTTGTATTTTCCAAAAATAATCCACATTCTATTATCTATTTTTAATCATCTGACTCC
>CAYJKD010000118.1:0-328 GCA_964370595.1 uncultured Lachnospiraceae bacterium | reverse complement strand
TTCTTCTTCTCTTTCTTCTTCTCTCTCTTCTTCTCTCTCTTCCTCTGTTTCCTCTATTTCACTTTCTTGTACTTGACTGTTATCTACATTTTCTGAACTATCATCTGAATCATCATTTTCTTCTATATGGTTTACACGATTATCGTCTATGTCTCGCACTTCTTCTAGTTCATCTTCTTCGTTATCAGTTTCAACATTATCGATTTCATCTGACTCTATTTCATCTAAATCATCTGTTTCATCGTCTTCGATATCGTCCACTTCATTGTCATCTGCTACTTCATCATCGTCTTTCGAATCATCATTATCTGTTTCATCATCATCTGAA
>CAYJKD010000117.1:0-8560 GCA_964370595.1 uncultured Lachnospiraceae bacterium | reverse complement strand
TGTCGGTCTTGGCCAAGCAAAAGGTATGTTGATGGTATATGCCACAAAAAATAAATCACTTGTATACGGTGGATTTCCCCCTCCAAATATTAAATGGTGGATGCGTTGCTTGCTCATGGATTCAGATACTGGTAAGATTTATTCGTCAAATGTAAGCGATCGAACAAAAGATGTGGCGTTTATTTCGTATGAGCGCAAGAATAATACATTCCGCCAATACGAAATAAATACTATTAAAAACCCAATAACTGGTAAGGTTGAGCCGATTCGTGCACATACCCCAAATAAAGATGCAAACGGTAATTACTGGTGCTTTGATGAGTTTGGTTTTATGTATACATTTCACCCTGAAAAAATGGAGTGTGAACCAAAATGCTTAAACTGGGGTGAAAATGGAATGTATACGGCAAACCTTGTTATGAGCCCTAAGGGTAAATACGTATATTACTTACCGGGTGCACATAATAAAATGCATTTATACGGAACTCCGCTTGTACAATATAATACCGAAACAGGTGAAAAGAAAGTTATTGCTTTCCTTAACGACTATTACTTTGAAGTATATGGTTATAATTCTTTTGGTGCATATGGTATTGAAATTGATGAAAAGGGAGAAAGTATTTTCTTTTATACTAATGGTTTATTCACTTCTGATGTAAAAGAATGTGGATATGGTCGCCCTGCAATTTTTCATGTGCATATTCCTGAATCGGAACGACAAGAATAGACAGTGGGGGAACTAACAAACATGAACAAACCAAATATTTTATTTTTAATGACTGACCAACAACAACAATCCATTATAATGGGAGAAACACCCTGTGTTATGCCAAATGTTGAGCGGTTAAAAGAAATAGGTACGACATTTAATGAAGCAAGAACGGTAAACTCGATTTGTAGCCCCTCTCGTGCAAGTCTTTTTACCGGTTTGTATCCGCATAATCATGGAATGGTTGACTGTAGTCACTGCGTTGAGCCTTTTAGAGCCGACTACAAAGATGGAACAAAAATGCTTTCGCAAATTATAAAAGAAAATGGTTATCAAACAGGCTATTTTGGCAAATGGCATGTAGAACGAACCAATGATCCATGTAACTTTGGCTTTGATAAAGCAATAACCGAATTTCACGGAAAAAAATTCCCACGGACACTAACAAGTTCACGTGTCTTAAAACAAGATGGCTATCATGATCGAGTTATTTGCGGAACGCATTCAGAAGGAGTTGCCGAAACCGAAGAGCACTTTTTTTATGAGTCTGCTATGGATTTTATTAAAAAGTCAAAGGAAAATTCGGATAAGCCTTGGTTTACATTTATTTCGACAAACGCACCGCATGACCCCTATCTTGCACCGGAAGAATTGATGAATTTGTATGATGTGGATAAAATGGAAATTCCGCAATCATACTACGATCAAATGCTCGACAAACCAAGTATCTATCGACGTTGCAAAGAAGTGTGGAAAGATTTGTCAGAAGACGACGTAAAAAAAATCATTGCTTGCTATTATGCGTACAATACTTTGATTGATCGATTGGTTGGTAATATGCTTGATTATTTGAAGGAATCCAATCAATTGGAAAACACGCTTATTGTATATTTGAGTGACCACGGCGATATGATGGGTGCGCATGGGCTTTTTTGCAAGGGAATTCCTGCGTTCGATGAAACGTATAGAATTCCGCTTATTATGTCGTATAAAGGCAAAATTCCCAACGCTTGTATTTCCAAACAAAAAATCAGTATGGTTGATATTGCACCTACTGTTTTAGATTTTGCAGGGCTTAGCGCCTTAGAAAATACCGATGGCGAATCGCTTGCAAAAAAAATTGCGAACAATAATTCCATAAAAGAAAGAAGTATTTATGCTGAATTTTATGGACAGCGACTTTCTTGTTCGCAACGTATTTTGTGGAAAGATAACTACAAGTATGTTTTTAATGGTTTTGATTTTGACGAGTTATATGATTTAGAAAAAGATCCTAAAGAAACAATTAACTTAAATAAAAGTCAAAATCATGAAGTAGTGCGAAAGGATATGGCTCGTGAAATGTGGAATATTGCTAAAAATACAGGCGATGCTTGTTTTATCGATGCCGAATATTTTATGTTTCGCTTTTTGCCAGTCGGACCTGAATCTTCATCGTATCAATCTATTTATAATAGGGGTGCGTAAAAAAGTACCCTCGGAATTTTTCGCGAGGATATAAAATTATTAATTAAGGATGTAAATAAAATGAGTGATGTAATTTTGAAAATGGGAGAAATAAAAGATCTTCTTGTTAAAAAGTTTATGGAAGTTGGTGTTAAAAGTGAAGAAGCAAAAATTGTTTCGGATGTTTTAACTCATGCAGATGCACGTGGGGTACGTTCTCACGGAAGTATGCGTGTTGAACATTATGTAAATCGTATTAAAAGTGGGGGAATTAATCTTGATGTAGATTTAGTTATAGAAAAAACTGCCCCAAATTGTTCTGTTATTGACAGTAAAGGCGGTTTTGGTCATGTGGGAATGTATACCGCAACAAATGAAGCAATTAAAAACGTAAAAGAGAACGGTGGAATGCATGCGGTATTGGTAAAAAACTCAAGTCATTGTGGCGCATTATCTTACTACGCAAGTATGGCAATTGAAGCCGGCTGTGTGGCGATGGTGTATACAAATACAGATAAGTGTGTTGTTCCTTTTGGGAGTGCAAATGCATACTTTGGAACAAACCCAATGGCATTTGGTTTTCCCGGAAACAAGCATCGAATCTTAATTGACATGGCAACAAGCGAAGTTGCTCTCGGTAAAGTCTTAGCGGCACGTGAAGCGGGAAAAGAAATTCCTTCAACATGGGGTGTTGATGAAAACGGTTCACCCACAACGGATCCTCATAAAGTAAAGTATCTCACTCCCTTTGGTGGATATAAGGGAACAGCGTTGGCTACCATTGTTGAAGGCTTTTCAGGATTTTTTACTGGTGCATTTGGACCTCATATTACCACAATGTACGGTGATTTAGATAAACTAAGAAACGTTTCGGGCATGATTTTTATAATGGCTGCAAACGCGTTTGGAAGTGGTAATGTTTACCGTGAAAGTGTAGACAAAATGTTTGAAGAAATCAAAGCATCCAAAACCGCTCCCGGTGTTTCTGAAGTTTTTATTCCCGGTGAAATTGAAGATACAAATTACGCAAAAAGTGTTGCAAATGGAGCACCAGTTTACGAAAATGTGTATGCCTTCTTAAACTCATAGTATTACAAAGGATTTTTATGATTATTACAAATTTACAAGATGCAAAGCGCTACAAATCTCTGAGTCAAGCAATGAGCAAGGCAATTGATTATGTAGAAAGTGGCGAATGGAAAAACCTTCCACAAGATAAAAAGAAATATGTTGTACATGAAGGGGAGGTTGCCGCAATGCGAATGCTTTTTGAACCAAAAGAAGATGCAAAGTGGGAAGCGCACCGAGACTGGACGGATATCCAAATGATTGTAAGCGGACAAGAAAAGATGCTTTTTGCACCAATTTATGATTTAGATGAAAAAGGTGAGTATTTGAGCGAAAAAGACTTTCAAGAATATGAAGGTGAAAAAAAACAAGAAATTATTGCAAACGCAGGAGATCTTATTATTTTCTTTCCGGAAGATGGATACAAGCCCGGTTTGATAGCCAGCTCTTCAGAAGTTGATAAAGTGGTTATAAAGGTTCTTGCGTAAGTGCTAAATAAGGAAAAAAAAATGAAGCTGTCATTACAAACTTTAAATGAATTTTTAGATAAAGGATACAGGATTCCTCGTCATGATGTAGATTCTGTAAAAAAGGAAACAAAAGAAAATCCTATTTGGGTTCATTTTGGAGCAGGGAACATTTTTCGTGCTTTCCCTGCACAAAAATACCAGTATTTACTTGACGAAGGAAAGGTAAAAAGTGGGATTTGTGTTGTTGAAACCTTTGATGAAGAAATAATCGACAAGGCTTTTATCCCTTATGACGGATTAACTTTAAATGTAACGTTAAAATCGAATGGCGAAGTTGAAAAATCAATTGTTGGTAGCATTGTTGAAAATTACGGATTTTCTTCTGCAAAAGCCGAAATTGAAGCAATGTTTGCAAAACCTTCGTTACAAATGGTTTCTCTAACAATTACCGAAAAAGGCTATGCAACATTTGATGCAAAAGGCGAAATCCTCCCGTATATAAAAAGTGATCTTGACAATTTTGCTAACCCAAAAGGTGTTATCGGGATTCTTACCAAACTTTTGTTTAAACGATTTAATAGCGAAAATCCAAAAATTGCTGTTGTTAGCATGGACAACTGTTCGCACAACGGAACGCTTTTAAAAAATGCTGTCTTACTTTTTGCCCGTGAATGGGAAAAACAAGGCAATGTTACAAAAGAATTTACTGCATACCTTGATGATGAAAAAGACATTGCGTTTACATGGAGCATGATTGATAAAATTACGCCACGACCATCGCAAGAAATTATCGACCTTCTGGAAAAAGACGGTTTTGTAGATGCGAAACTTACGCAAACAGCAAAAAATACCTTTGTTTCGGCTTTTGTAAATGCCGAAGAAAGTGAACTACTTGCAATTGAAGATCGTTTTCCAAATGGACGACCTCCACTTGAAGATGTTGGCGTTTTGTTTTCTGACCGAGATACAATCGATAAAATCGAGAAGATGAAAGTGTGTACGTGCTTAAATCCCTTGCACACTGTCCTTGCGATTTTTGGGTGTCTTTTGGGGTATGAGTCAATTTCTGCTGAGATGAAAGATTTAACATTAAAGACCTTAATCGAAAAAATCGGCTACGTTGAAGGAATGCCGGTGGTGGTAAATCCGGGCGTTGTGAGTGCAAAGGCTTTTATTGATGAATGTATTAACAAGCGATTTCCAAATCCATATGTTCCGGATACGCCACAGCGCATTGCTTGCGATACGTCTCAAAAACTTACGGTTCGTTTTGGCGAAACCTTGAAGGCGTACATAAAGCAAGGCAAAACAGATCTTTCATTTTTAAAGTTTATTCCGCTTGTGTTTGCCGGTTGGGCAAGATATTTAATGGCGATAAACGATGATTTGCAAGGGTTTGAACTTTCGCCCGATCCTAATATCGAAAAATATCGTCCGTATGTTGAAAAAATTGTAATTGGCAAAACAAACGATTTTGTTCCTCTAAAAGAATTATTTTCGTTTGAAGAAGTTTTTGGCGTCGATTTATACGAGCATAACTTGGGTGAACTTTGCGAACAATACTTTGAAAAAATGATTCAGGGAAAAGGTTCTGTTCGCTCAACACTCGAAGATGCTCTAAAAGGATAAGTCATGAATTATACAATTAACAAAGATTTTCTTTTAGAAAACGAAACGGCAAAAAAACTTTATTTTGATTATGCAAAAGATATGCCGATTTTTGATTACCACTGCCACATTAACGTAGATGAAATTTTGCACGATAAAGCGTATAAAACCATTACGGAATTGTGGCTTGGTGGTGACCATTACAAATGGCGTGCAATGCGACTTTTGGGAATTGACGAATCGTATATTACAGGAAGCAAAAGTGATTTTGAAAAGTTTGAAAAATATGCACAGGTTGTTGAGTGTGCTATTGGTAATCCAATTTACCATTGGACACACTTAGAGTTACAACGCTACTTTGGTATTTACGAACCGCTTACGTCAAAAAATGCACGTGAGATTTTTGACCGTGCAAATGAAGATTTAAATAATGGGCTTACAACCCGAAAACTTATTGAGATGAGTAATGTTGTTCGTCTTTGCTCAACTGACGACCCCATTGACAATTTACAGAGTCATATTGCATTAAAAAGTGAAGGTTACACTGTTGATGTAATGCCAACATTTCGTCCAGACAGAGGGTATGAAATTTGTGCGGAAAGTTTTTTACCGTGGATTAAAAAACTTAGCGATGTAGTTGGATATTCACTGACAACTTTTAGTGACTTTAAAAAGGCTCTTGAAGAACGAATGGATTTTTTTGCGAAAGTTGGTTGTAGACTGTCTGACCATGCGCTTATGGACGTTCCGTATGCAAAAGCAACTGAAGAAGAAGTTGCAGATATTTACGCAAGGGCTTTGAATAATGATGTTATCGATAAAGAAAGTGAAACAAAATACAAGTTTTACTTGCTAAAATTTTTTGCACATAATTATCACAAACGAAACTGGTCGATGCAATTGCACATTGGGGCATTACGGTCAAATAATACGAAAATGTTCCAAAAACTCGGACCTGATACCGGCTTTGATTCGATTGGAGATTTAAATATTGCAACAAATCTTGCACAATTTTTGAATGCATGTAATGATGATGGATTGCCAAAAACAATTCTCTATACGCTTAATCCAAAAGACAATTATGTCTTGGCAACAATGATGGGAAATTTTGCATCAAGTGATGTTCCTTCAAAAATTCAGTTTGGAACTGCGTGGTGGTTTAACGACCAACGTGACGGAATGGTTGAGCAAATTCGTGCATATGCAAACCTAGGGATGATTGCAAAGTTTATTGGAATGCTCACCGATAGTCGAAGTTTTACATCATACACACGCCACGAATATTTTAGGCGAATTTTGTGTAATGAGTTTGGCAAAATGGTTGAAAATTGTGAGTTTCCGCAAGACTATGATGTTTTGGGGAAAATCGTACAGGATATAAGTTATAATAATATAGATACGTATTTTTATGCGTAATTAACGTTAGGTTTATAGGAGTTATAAAATGATGGATTTTGTAAGTAAGTACAAAGTTGTTCCTGTTGTTGTTCTCAACAACATTGAGGAAACACGCCCCACTTTAAAAGGGTTAGAAGATGGAGGACTTCCAATTGCAGAAATTACGTTTCGGACGGCGTGTGCAAAAGAAGCAATTGCAATTGGGGTTAAGGAATTTCCCAATATGCTGATAGGAGCAGGAACGGTTATAAACGTAGAGCAAGCAAAGTCGGCTGTGGAAGTTGGGGCAAAGTTTATTGTTGGACCCGGTTATGACAGTGGTGTTTCAGCGTTTTGTAAAGAAAAAGGCATTCCGTATTTTCCGGGTTGTATAACGCCAACAGAAATTATGACTGCAATAAATGATGGTTGGACGGTTATCAAATTTTTCCCTTCGTCAATATACGGTGGATTAAAGGCTATGAAAGCACTTGTAGGGCCATTTCCACAGATTACGTTTATCCCGACAGGGGGAATTGATGCAACAAATCTTGATGAATATTTGGCATGGGAAAAAATTACTGCCGTTGGCGGTTCTTGGATGATGAAAGGCGACATTGTTGCTCATTGCAAAAAAATTGCGGAAATTGTAAACAAATAGGAGGAAATATGAAGGTAGTAACTTTTGGTGAAATTATGCTTAGGCTTGCGCCTAACGGATACTTGAGATTTAATCAAATGGGCGACCAATTGCAAGCAACCTTTGGTGGTGGAGAAGCAAATGTAGCTGTGAGTCTTGCAAACTTTGGGCTTGATGCAAGTTTTGTAACAAAGCTTCCAAAACATGACATTGGACAATGTGCAATCAACGAAGTGCGAAAATTTGGGGTTGATACAAAAAAAATTGTTCGAGGTGGCGACCGTGTGGGGATTTACTTCCTTGAAAAAGGTGCAAGCCAACGTGCGAGTAACGTAATTTACGACCGTGCCAATTCCTCTATTGCGACCGCAAAAAAAGATGATTTTAATTGGAAAGAAATTTTTGATGGCGTAGATTGGTTTCACTTTACAGGAATTACTCCGGCACTAAACGCTGACGTTGCAGACATTTGTTTGGAAGCACTTAAGGTTGCAAAGGCAATGAATGTAAAAGTTTCTTGTGATTTAAATTATCGTAAAAAATTGTGGACAACTGAGCAAGCTGGAAAAACGATGGGTGAGCTTATGAAATACGTTGATGTGTGCATTGCAAATGAAGAAGATGCAGAAAAAGTTTTTGGTATTACATCTGATGGAACAAATATTGAAGGTGGAGCTTTAAATCATGCAGGGTATGAAGAAGTTGCAAAAAAACTTGTTGAAAGATTTGGGTGCAAATACGTTGCGATTACGCTTCGAACTTCGATTTCGGCTTCGGATAACAGTTGGGCAGGAATGCTGTATGATGGAAAAACTGCGTATTTTAGTAAGGAATACGATCTTCGGATTGTTGACCGTGTTGGTGGTGGCGATAGTTTTGGTGCAGGCTTAATTTATGCTTTGCTTAATAACTACGATGCACAAAATGTCATTGAGTTTGCCGTTGCCGCAAGTGCTTTAAAGCATTCAATCGAGGGTGATTTTAATAGAGTAAGTGTGGCGGAAGTACAAACCTTAGTTGGTGGCGATGGCTCAGGGAGAGTACAACGCTAAAAAAATGAATGTCTATAGAATATGTACATAACACATTTTTCATATCAACAATACATTATGTAAGAATACCTTTATTCTTACATAATAGGAAAACAGGTAAAGCAAAACCTTATTTCTCTGTACTATATATCTATCTTCTGCCACTTTCCGCCCTTAAATCGATGTCTGGTAAGGGTAAAGCGTACTATTT